>NZ_JBQKGN010000005.1:0-133074 GCF_052118785.1 Collinsella sp. LCP21S3_A9
ACGGTGAGCCCGGCGCCGCGAAGCGCCCTGGCCCTCTCCACCATTCTCCTACTGTATGCCATGCGGACTCCGTTCCGGACCTCAACGGTCCAACTTTTTGTCCGCAGTCCCCCCCATCGGGAAACTGCATCCCGGAATTCGCCTGAATAGTGGGGTGCGGTTTCCGAAAGGGTGCCGTCTGGGAAACCGTGTCCCGGAATCCCCTCCCGCGCCTGGTTGTTCCGCATCGCATCTATTGGGCAAAGCGATCTGTCCCCATTGCAACAATCTGTTGATTGAACGTCGCTGCATGTTCGCGCTATCATGCATGGTTAAAATTGGTTAGCCATGGCAAACGGTTAGCAATGGTGAACATAAATGCAACGCCCTGTGGGCGTCGGGGGAGGAACACGTACGTGAAGCTCGATACACTCGAGATTGGAAAGGACGCCGTTGTCGCATCGGTGGCATCGGACGACCAGGCACTCCGACAGCATATTTTGGACATGGGCTTAACGCCGGGCACCGAAGTCACCATGATGAAGTACGCCCCCATGGGTGACCCGCTCGAGATTCGCCTGCGTGGCTACGAGTTGACGCTGCGCAAAGACGATGCTGCTCGCATTGAGCTCGTGGGTATTCACGACACCGATACGAGCCCGCGCGTTAACGCCGCAATCGGCACGACGGAGCACCCGGCGCTCGGTGAGGGGACGTATTCGCCCCGTGCGGCAAAAACGGCCGTGCCCGAGGGCGCGCCGCTGCACTTTGCCCTCGCCGGCAACCAAAATTGCGGCAAGACCACGCTGTTCAACCAGCTGACGGGTTCCAACCAACATGTTGGTAACTTTCCCGGCGTGACGGTCGACCGCAAGGACGGTACTGTCCGTAACCACCCCGAGGCGAGCGTTACCGACCTGCCCGGTATTTATTCGTTGTCGCCGTACACGGGCGAGGAGATTGTCAGCCGTCAATTCATCCTTGACGAGCATCCCGACGCCATCATCGACATCATCGATGCCACCAATATCGAGCGCAACCTCTACCTGACGCTGCAGCTTATGGAGCTCGACTGCCCCATGGTCATCGCGCTCAACATGATGGACGAGGTGACGGCCAACGGCGGCGCCGTGGACGTCAACCTGCTCGAGAGCCTGTTGGGCGTGCCTGTTGTCCCCATTAGCGCTGCCCGCAACGAGGGTATCGACGAGCTGGTGGATCACGCTCTGCATGTGGCGCGGTTCCGCGAGCGCCCGGGTCGCCTGGACTTCTGCGCGCCCGATGGCCCGGACGGCGGTGCGCTGCATCGCTGCATCCACGGCATTGCCAACCTGATCGAGGACCATGCCGTGACGGCCCGCATTCCGGTGCGTTTTGCGGCGACCAAGCTGGTTGAGGGCGACGAGCTGGTGACCGAGGCACTTCACCTGGATCGCAACGAACTTGACGCTATCGAGCACATCATTACCCAGATGGAGGGCGAGGCTGGCACCGACCGCCTGTCCGCGCTGGCCGATATGCGCTTTAGCTTTATCGGCGACGTGTGTGGGCGCTGCGTGGTGAAGCCGCACGAGAGCCGCGAGCACGTGCGCTCCGTTAAGATCGACCGCATCCTGACGGGTCGCTACACGGCCATCCCGGCGTTTCTGGTGATCATGGGCCTCGTCTTTTGGCTGACGTTTGGCGTGATCGGCGCGGCGTTGCAGGGACTTATGGAGGACGGCATCGCTGTCATCATCGCCTCGGCCGATGCGGGTCTCAAGGCGTTTGGAACCAATGACGTGGTGCGCTCGCTGGCTGTCGACGGCGTGCTTACGGGCGTGGGCAGCGTGCTGACCTTCCTGCCGATTATCGTCGTGCTCTTCTTGTTCCTCTCCATTCTGGAAGACTCCGGCTACATGGCGCGCGTGGCCTTTGTCATGGATAAGGTGCTGCGTCGCTTTGGCCTGTCGGGCCGCAGCTTTGTGCCCATGCTCGTCGGTTTTGGCTGCACCGTGCCGGCTATCATGTCGACCCGTACACTCCCATCCGAGCATGATCGCAAGATGACGGTCATGCTCACGCCGTTCATGAGCTGCTCGGCCAAGCTGCCGGTTTACGGCTTGCTGTGCGGAGCATTCTTCCCGCAGGCGACGGTCCCCGCCATGGTCTCGCTCTATCTGATTGGCATTGCGGTCGGTTGCATCGCGGCATTGGTGCTCAACCGCACGGCATTTAAGGGTGACCCGGTGCCGTTTATCATGGAGCTACCCAATTACCGCCTGCCGAGCATCAAGACGACGGTGATGCTGGCGTGGGATAAGGCCAAGGACTTTATTACCAAGGCCTTTACCATCATCTTTGCCGCCACCGTGGTCATCTGGTTCCTCCAGACGTTTGACATCCGCTTTAATGTGGTCGCCGATCAGTCGCAGAGTCTACTTGCCGGTCTGGGTAGCATCATCGCGCCGGCGTTGGCGCCGCTTGGCTTTGGCGACTGGCGTGCATCCACGGCGCTCGTCACCGGACTTATCGCCAAGGAGAGCGTCATCTCGACCCTCACCGTGCTTTTGGATGCAACGTCACCCGCGGCGCTGTCGACCATGTTTTCGCCGTTTACCGCCTACGTGTTCTTGGTCTTTACGCTGCTGTACCCGCCCTGCGTGGCGGCAATCGGTGCCGTCAAGAGCGAGTTGGGCGCGCGCTATGCCGTTGCCGTGTTTGCGTTTCAGGTGATGGTCGCCTGGATTGTGGCGTTTATCGTGCATGCGGCGGGCATATTGCTGGGGTTGGCTTAGCTATTTATTGACGGCGCAACCTCTGTGTATTGAGTTGATTGCGGCCCCGCATCTGTACTGACGGATGCGGGGCCGTTGCTATATAATCGCCCACCGCCCAAGACAATCGGAGAGGTTTCCTACATGACTCAGGCAAGACAAGATGGCATCTCGCTCAAGCAGTGGCTCCCGCTTATCGGGCTCGCCTGCTGCGCGTTCGTGTTCAACACATCGGAGTTCATGCCCATCGGCCTTCTGACTGATATTGCCGTATCGTTCTCGCTCACCGAGGCCCAGGCAGGCATCATGATTTCGGTCTACGCCTGGGGCGTCATGCTGCTGTCGCTGCCGCTTATGGTGTTTGCCTCGCGCTTTGAGTTCAAGCGTATGCTGCTCGGCGTGCTCGCCGTGTTCTCTCTGGGTCAGTTCCTGTCCGCCGTGGCGCCCACCTATCCTATTTTGGTCTGCGCACGCCTGGTGGTCGCTTGCGCACATGCCGTGTTCTGGTCGGTCGCCTCGATTATGGCCTCGCGCCTGGTCGACACCCGTCACGGGGCGCTCGCCATCAGCATGATCGCCACGGGCTCGTCCATCGCACAGATCTTTGGCCTGCCGATCGGCCGCGCCATCGGCCTGGCCGTGGGCTGGCGCATGACGTTTGCCGTGGTCGGGGCCTTTTCTGCCGCCGCGGTGGTGTACCAGGCAGCGGTGTTCCCGGCCATGCCGGCGGGAGAGCGGTTTGCGGTTAAACAGCTGCCCGAGCTGCTCAAGAACCCGTTCCTCATCGCGCTCTACGCGGTCACGGTTTTTATGGCGACCGGCTATTACACAGGCTACAGCTATATCGAGCCCTTCCTGGCGCAGGTCGCGCACGTCGACGCGGGCGCCATTACCATGACGCTGACGGCGTTTGGCTGCTCCGGTCTGGTGGGCAGCTGGCTGTTTGGCCGCCTGTTCGATGGGCACCGCTTCCCGTTTTTGGCTATCACGCTCTCCGGCGTGCCAGCGGCCCTGCTGCTCATGGGTTCGGCCGCATCGTCGCTCGCAGCAGTGCTTGCCGTCTGCGTGCTGTGGGGCTGCTGCGCCACGGCCTTTAACGTGGCATTTCAGGCCGAGCTTATCAAGTACACGCCGGCGGATTCGTCGGCTGTCGCCATGTCGATCTTCTCGGGCCTTTTTAATTTGGGTATCGGCACGGGCACCGCGATCGGCGGCGCCGTGGTTTCGGGCCCCGGTATCGCCTGGATTGGCTTCGCGGGCGGGGCGATTGCCGTCGTGGGCGTCATCCTCGCCATCACGGTGATGTTCCCGGCCATACGCCGCGCAAAGCCCGTCGCCTAATCACGTCCCCTCATCAGTTGCGGTGAAATACGGACTGCTGGGCCCAATAAACCCGGCAAACAGTCCGTATTTCACCGCGGCTTAGAAAGGGTCTGGGGTAGCTAATTTGGGACGGGGCTATTTTAGCTACCTCGCTGAGTATACGTAAAAGAGGCCGAGGCCGCTCCGGTATGTACTGGAGTGGCCTCGGTTTTCGTTTTTCTGTCTGCGTATGATCGACCTAGAGCTCGTCTTGGGGGACGACGGCTGTAAGTTTTTCGTTCTCAAATACCGCAGCAAGTCCGTGTTCGGGGTCAAAGCGATAGTTGCACATGAGCGCTGCTTTGCGAGCATCATCGCTTCGCAGTACCACGATGCTGGTCGGAATAACGTATCTAAAGATGTTTGTAATGGGGCCCTCAATCTGATCGCCGTCTCTTTCGAGACAATAATCTTCGATCGCTTCCTTGCTGTCCTCAACGGTATTCCAGCTTGCAAGCAGGGCGTCCTTTGCTTCCTTTTGAATGTCGAGGACGCCTTGGTCCGAGTCGCACTCGTAATAGACGGGGAGCGAGAAATCCCTGCCCCACAGATTCATGCCGTTAGTCATCGAAGCCGCCAATCTGATTCAGTATGTTTTTGATTTCGCTTACGCCGCCGAGATGCCTGCATACGTCGTGAACTTCGGTCGGAACAAGGTAGCACGTTTTCATGTCATTGTGCTCGTGCCAGGTGTACCCATTTGCCTCGCGCCAATTCTTGACATCTTCGTGCGTCCAATCATCTTTGCCATCGCGCTGCTCAAGGTTCCAAGCTTTTGCGCATTCAATGTCTGCCTTTTCATAGTTGCCGACTATGCGCTCGCCATTTTCGCCTATCAGCGAATGCCTATGTTGGCTCATACCTTGTATGGTTACCTTTGCTTCGGCGATGGGGCCGAAATCGGGAATAGCATCTTTGTAATTGATGCCCTCAAGACCTTTGTTTCGAAGAATCTCGCAAACCCTATCGACTGTGGGAACAAACATCGACTCCCCTCGATCGCCCGACCATTTGCCATGGGGATTCTCCGTAGTTGGAGTACGGCCCAGCCGCTCCTTATAAGTCGAAGGATAGTCGCACGATTCCACCGAAGGCTTAATCAATTTGTCGGGATCGAGGGATTCATTGCGGCCGACATTTTTAATCTCAGCCTTGGCTTCTCTTGATTCGGAACCAATAAGCTTGTCGGGATTAAACCCATGCTTATCACTCGGCTTTGCTTCGCCGACTTTCATTTGCCTGAGCTCCACTAGCTCACCTCGCAATTCTCGTTCCAGTTACGCCAGTCGTCATATGACTTTGAATCCTGCATTTGCAGGTACAGGATGTCTGTCATGATGCCCTGAATGATGACCTGCCTGGTGCGGCTGTCGATATCGCGGTTGATGGAAGCCCCGAGCGCCTCTTCTGCCGCTCTTGTCAATTGCTCGGCTTCATTGCTGCTCTTGAGCTCACGTTCGACCGTTTTGACGACATCGGGGAACAGCGCGCTCATAATGGGCGCCAGCTTGGTCATGTGCGGTTCGTTGGGCGGGTTTTGGGCAGTGCGCAGAATACTGACCTTTGTGGACGCGCCGATATGGAGGCGATCGAGCCGTTCGCGAATGCTATGCAGTTCCGCCTCGGTTCCAATGCTGATGCCGTATGCCAACATGCGCGCTACGGAAAGAGCGTCATCGTGTTGGTTGTCTGTGGTGTCTTCGATGGGGCGGCTGTACGTAAAGTGCTCGCCTTCGTCTGCTTTGGCGATCTTGCAGAGCACCGGCTCAACCCAATCGTTTTGGTA
The DNA here is from genome assembly GCF_052118785.1 of Collinsella sp. LCP21S3_A9. Taxonomy (NCBI): domain Bacteria; kingdom Bacillati; phylum Actinomycetota; class Coriobacteriia; order Coriobacteriales; family Coriobacteriaceae; genus Collinsella; species Collinsella sp. LCP21S3_A9. The sequence goes on from NZ_JBQKGN010000005.1 coordinate 5,884, forward strand.
AATGGCCGCAACGCCCTTAGGCAAGCGTGCCAGCTCGATGATCTGTTGGTCGTTTAAGTTGGCAGCGCGACCGGCGAGCTCGCGGTCCGAAAGATCGGGCAGGCGATGGATGATCTTGGTATTTGTGTTGCGAATGGCTGCCATATCGAGAAGGCCGGGCGCCTGGTCGGCGATGATGAAGCCTTCGCCGTATGTGCGCATCTCGGCGATGGCATTTGAGATCATCTCGACGCTCTTGCCTGTCAGGTCGCCGCTCTCCGAGCCTTGGTTGCTCGACGATCGCTTAAGCAGGTTGTGCGCCTCTTCAAGCACGGTCAGATGGCGAAGCGGCTGGTTCATGTCCTTTTTCTCGGCCATGCGATGTTCTTGAAGTTTGAGTACAAGAAGACCCATGAGTAGGGATTTTGTTTCGGCGGAGCCAATGCGCGATAGATCGATGACTGTGTTGGCGTCAAAAAGCACGCTAGCATCGACTTCGTTCGACGAAAGCATCATGCCGTTGAGCCCGTTGGTGAGAGAGTTGAGACGCGTGAGCAGCGACCCCTTGTAGGCGCCTTTATTTTCGGCATCGTACTCGCTGGAGTCGAGAATCTCGCGGACGTTGCGGGCAACATCTGCAAAGCAGGGAAAGAGATCGGCTCCATACGGGTTATCAGAAGCGGCAAGATCCCATCCGCAATCTTCGTATGACCTGGCGACAGCGTCTTTAAGGACGGCGGGCATGGCGGCGTACATGGGCCAGCAAACATTAAAGATCTCAACGAGTCGGTCGAGGTGCTCCAGCACATGGATGCCGGACGGGAAGCTAAAAGGATTGATGCGCAGGAGCGGTGTGAATTCTGGATTGGTTCCAAAGACGTTTACGTCTTCGCGGCCTCCGTACACGTCCTTGTATTCGCCCTTGGCAGGTTCAATAACAAGAAAGTTGACCTGCTGATCGAGCGCCTGATCGAGGATGCGGTAGACGGTATTGGTCTTTCCTGCGCCGGTGCTGCCCGTAACAAAGGTGTGCGAGGCGAGCGAGTCTTTTGACAGGAACGTTTTGATGCGTTCCTCACGATGCATATGGAAAACCCTGCCTATGCAAAGGCCTTGTTGGGGCTGCGTGCCATCGAACGTTGAGACATTGCGTCCAAAAGAGGCACACTCGATAACGGGCAACCCTGGGACGGATTTCTTGGGAAAGTTGAGCGAGTAGGCAAGCTCTTTGCCCGAAAGGGCGGTCGTTGCATCGACTGTTGCTGGGTAAACCGAAAAACTTGGATGTTGATCGAGCAGGGCGGGGGAGAGGGCAAAAGCAGGGTGGCGCAAATCGCGAAGGTAGGAACAGACTGCCACAGCGTCGGCGCTTTGCTCTCCGAGGTCTCCGCGCCAGAGGTTTACCGCAGCCTGAGACATATAGGACTCTTTGCCCTGGGTGAGGGCGAGGTAGGTGTGGGCAACGTTATTCGCGACGTTGTGGTCTTCTGACAGCACGTAGGCGCAAAAGTCCCACATGCCGAGTGCCGAGGCGAGGTCGTAGCGTTTCATTTGCAACTCGAGGATTTCGAGCGCGTGTTGGATGGAATAATTCTTGAACGTCTGTGTGATGCCTTCGTCGGCGCCGATGGTAGCGGTGACCGTGCTTGAGCGCGCGAATGATCCGCCAAAGTTGGCGCCAAGATTTACGGCCTGCGAAACGCCGGAAGTTACGGACGCTCCCTTAGAGACAGCCTTGCCAACGCCGCTGGTAACGGCTTTGCCGAGTGAGTTTGATATGGCTTTGCCGGTAGATGAACTTGTGCCTTTAGACGTAGATGTGGAGTGTGACGAGCCCTCGGTATGGCTTGCGGATACGCCGAGATTGCCGCCTCTGTATACGCCTGCGGATACGCCGAGATTGCCGCCGCCGCATACGCCTGCGGATGCGCCTGCGCCTACACCTAGGCTTACGCTCCCGCTCGAGGATTCATTTCTGCCGTCGGTGACCGTATCCGTGATGCTTTCGGTCGATGTGGACGAGTCGGTTACGCTCTCGCTGCTCGATTCCGAGGTCGACTCGTTTGTCGAGTCCGTTTCGTTGTAGTTTTGAGCAACAGCCTGATTGCTCCCCACCTGCCTGCCGGCACTCACGCCTGCATTGATGCCAACCGTCGCGGACGATCCGATGGAGTCGTTTTGGTGGTAGGTATAGTTGGTCGTCCATGAGGCATAGGGCGTCAGCAGTGAGTGGAGTTCGGCGAGACGGAGTTTGCGCGATTCGATATCATGGATCGGGGTTGCAAGCAGCACGATAGTGTAGTCTTCGCTCGGCCTGCCAGGCACAATGCCGTCAAGAACTTTTTCAATGGTTTGCGTGACGAACTTCTCGTTCTTTTCGGCCGGAATATTCGAAACGGCGGCAACCGAAGACGAGCGTCGATTGTCTAGACACGGAATGGGGCCGCGGTTGGCGGGTCCCACTTCGGAACCGGGGAAGTTGCCCCTCAAGGCATCCGACATGCGCCGGGAAAAATTATCGGCGTCGATGTTGTCGCGGGCATTGTCGCTGTTGACGACTGCAAGGAATACCTCGGTGCTTGCGCTGGTTCGATTAAAAACCAGCGCAATGTTGCAATCTTCGTCAGAGAGAACGTCGTACACATTTACGAGCTTCTCGAGACTGTCCTCGTTGGGGTCGACGACCCACTTCGTGATATTCATGAAGCGGATGTTGTTGTCGGCGTTAAAACCCGTGGGGTATTCGATAGAGGGGTCAATCGGCGCGTATACATTTCGTAGCTGCGGCAGATAGGCGTTGTGAAGCTCAACGGCGGCAGTTGCCAAGAGCCGATTGGTGAGCTCGATAGCTTGCTCATCTGCCGGATTCGGCTTTTCTGACAAGTATGCTGTTCGCTTTTTGTCGACCTCATCGAGTTGGGAGCTGCTGAGTACCGAGACGGTTGCGACCGCGTTGCCGGCTTTATCGGCAGCGCGCATAATCGCGTTTTTGATGCCCATGCGATCAGCCTATTCCTTCCAATTAATGACGCGCGCAATGTACTCTTTTCGATTATTGAGCGTCTCGAGTTTTGCCTCGAGAGCGTTGATCTCCGCGGTTTGCCTGTTGATGTCTTCGACATGGCCATGGAGCACCGGGTTGTAGTCGGTGATATTGCTCGTAATTTGGCCGAGCAGCTCGTTGAGCCATTCGGTAAAGCCGTAAGTATGCTCGCGCTCTGTTTCGGCGCGTGCTTCGCAGAAACACCGTGAGATTTCGCGGTTGAATTTGTCTTCGACTTTCCTAAGCAAAAGCTTGTCAGATTTAAAGATGACACGGTCCATGAGCTTCAGTTCGGTAAAGTCTGCCTTGCTGAAAATGGGACCCTTTGTCTTATCGAGCACGAGGCCACGATATTTAAGAATGATATCGCCGACCTCTTGGCGCTTCTCTTCGGAAAGAGGATTGTCGCTGCTGGTAGCGATGCGATAGAGGGCATCGCGGCTATGCTCCGCACAATCCTTCCAATAGCTTTGCGACAGCTCATCGATGGTCCGAGCTATTTGCTCGGCACATTCGTCATAGTGATTGATGACCTCGTTAAAGAGCTGGTCGGCGGCATCTTTGTCGGCTGTTCTTTCGGCAGCCTTTGCGTCGGATCTTTTTTGGAGCGCATCGGTGATGTCATCACAAAGGCCTTTGCCAACCTCCGCTAACCCAAATGTTGGGTGAGAGCCGACGTCCTTTTGTGTGTTTGCCGGGCTTCCTTTTATCGAATCGCCGAGCCTATTGAAAAAGTTAGGGGCGATTGAGTCAAACGCTTGCGCGGCTGCGTTCGATCGTTTTGAGTATTCGAGGCGCTCTCGCTTGTCTTCGGTAATGGCGCCTTGACGTGCTTGAAGCGTGTCAAGGTTGGTTTTCCACTGCTCGGCGGAAACGTTCCTGTCGATGGCATCGGCATAGCTGGCCGAGGAGTCCAGCCTTGCATGCTCTCTGCAGTCTTCGAGCTGGTTGATGAGATTGCGCTTATCCTCTTCGAGCTCGGCTTCTCGCTGTGCTTTCTTTTGTTCGAGGTCGGTTTTCTTATTGGCAATCTCTTCTTCGGTTATGCTGACAATATCTTGTAGGAGCGATTCCGATCTGCTGCATTTGTTGTATGCGGAGTACCGCTCGGCAAACAGGCGTATCTCGTTTTCGATACAAAAGAGTCCGCTGTTGGCAAGAAGGAGGTCCTTGCAAGCCTCGGATTCGCGGTTGGTTCTGCGCGAGATCTGTCCTGGAAGGATGTCGTAGCGGTAGAGCGTTTTGTAGAAGCGGCTTGTCGGATCGGTGTATTTACGCTGCTGGTCTTCGAATTTTTCGGCATAGTTGTCGCTTATAAACTCGCTGGAGTTCTTTGAGCCTAGGCCGAGGATGGAAGAAACAAAGTAGATACCTTGCCCGTAAAGGCTGGCCGGAATGGACCAACGCATGATTTGCGAGACGGCTTCATCGTCGAATCCGCCTTTGGGAAGGTCGGCGGAATCTGCTTTGTTGACTACGATCATGGCAAAGCGTTCATCGATTGCGGGGATCTGCTCTATTTCGTTGGAGAGGTTCTTGTTGTCCTTCGTATCGAGCGAGTTGTACTCCGCAACGAAAATGGGAAGGCCATTTGAGAGGCCCTCCATTGCCTGTTTGAGCACTCGAGCGTGATCGGCGTTGGAGGCAGAGTTTGAGCCCGGGGTGTCAAAGATGACAAACTCCCTGTCATGGGGCCACGGGTCGGTATCGCTAAAGGGGACTTCGATTCTGATCAGATCGGAGATAGTCCGGTCGTCTTCATCGGCATGATATGAGTTAAGAACCTTGAGAGCGCTGTTCATATGGGAGGCCATGCCGGGCATGGAATCGGCGACTTTGGCTGCGATCATGTCGTATAGGGGCTCCCCCACAAGCTCTTTGTTTTCCATGAGGCCATCAAGATCAAAGCGCAGCAAGAATCGCCTGTTGCCACAGGAGAATTGAACCATCGCGCGATCTCGGTCTTTTGAACGTTTGATTTGGAATATGCGGGCCGTTACAGGCTCGTCGCCGCTGGGAAGGATCTCCATGCCAATGAGGGCGTTGATGAGCGTCGATTTGCCTGCACTATAGCTGCCTAGTACACACAGCGGGATGATGTCGCTCGAGACATCGGTGAACTTTCTAATTTGCTCAGAGACTTTTGTTCGCTCGGAGACTGATTCGTCTACAAGCCCCTGGATTTCCCTGAAGACTTCGACAATTTCTGGCAAGACGTCTCGGGCGTTTGATAGATAACGCTCGTCTCGTATGGCCTCGTATGTGTTGGCGCGTGGCCCTTCGGTGCAGATGGCGAGCAACTCCTGCCATTCGTCATCCGCGCCTTCAAAATGCAATTCGATTTTGTCGCCGCCGCCGAACTCTTTGGCGAGGATGTCGATGATCTCTTCGGCCTTAAAGGGGAAGAAACCATTAACGATCTTCGTGCTATGGAGCGCGCTATTGGGATTTGTGGAGGTCGTTATTTCTTGCCAGCCGTTATCCCATCGGAAGAACCGAACAGTTTCTTGATATGGATTGCTGACGATCTTGATTTTAATGTCTGCCATCGTTCAACTACCTTTGTAGGTCAGGTGTGGGAATATGCCGCCTTCATCATAGGATAGCCATCCGTGCGGACACCTCTTTATTCGCTCGGCGGCATCTCGGCAGTACCATTTATTTCGCAAGATCCTCGCCATCACCGTGCTGTTCCCGGCCATACGCTGCGCCAAGCCCGTCCCAAATTAACTACCCTGCCGGGCATACAATGGATGTCGTTGTGTTAAGCTTACCGGGAGGTTGCTATGTGGGCATACGAGACGACGTTCTATCAAATCTATCCGCTGGGCTTTTGTGGAGCTCCGCGCGAAAACGCCGCGCCCGTTGCCGAGGATGCGCTTGCCCAGGCTGCCAACGACGCGCCCAACCCCGATGCCCTCATCATGAAAATCGCCCAATGGGCCGACTACCTGCGAAAACTCGGTATTGGCGCTGTGCTCATCAACCCACCGCTCGAGTCCGATAGCCATGGCTACGACACGCGCAGCCTGCGCCACATCGACCGTCGCCTGGGTGGGGATGCCGACTTTGCCGCCGTGTGCGAGACGCTGCATGCCCACGGCATCCGCGTGGTGCTCGACGCCGTCTTCAACCACGTCGGTCGCGGCTTTTGGGCCTTCCGCGATGTGCAGGAGCGCAAGTGGGACTCGCCCTACAAGGACTGGTTCCACATCAGCTTTGACGGCGACTCGTGCTACGGCGACGGCTTTTGGTACGAGGGCTGGGAAGGCCATTTTGAGCTCGTGAAGCTCAACCTGCAAAACCCCGCCGTGGTCGATTACCTGCTCGAGTCCGTGCGCCGTTGGGCCGAGGTCTTTGGCGTCGACGGTCTGCGCCTGGACGTCGCCTATATGCTCGACCGCGACTTTATGCGCCGCCTGCACGCCTTTGCCCGTGAGCTCAAGCCCGACTTTGTGCTGATCGGCGAGACGCTCCACGGCGACTACAACCAGATCGTCAACGACGAGATGCTCGACTCCTGCACCAACTACGAGTGTTACAAGGGACTGTACTCCAGCTTTAACTCGATCAACATGTTCGAGATCGCCCACTCGCTGCACCGTCAGTTTGGCGGCGACCCGTGGTGCATCTATCGCGGCAAGCACCTGCTGTCGTTTGTCGACAACCACGACGTGCCGCGCCTGGCGAGCATTCTCACCGACAAGTCGTGCCTGCGTCCCGCCTACGGCATGCTCTTTGGCATGCCGGGCATCCCGTGCATCTACTATGGCAGCGAGTGGGGAATTGCTGGCGAAAAGGGCGGCCCCGATGGCGACTGGGCGCTGCGCCCTGCGCTCGATGAGCCTGCGCCCAACGAGCTGACGGCGTTCATCACACAGCTTACGCACCTGCGCTCGGCCGACGACGCGGCGGCCCGTGCCCTCAACTACGGTGCGTATCGCAACGTGATGATTCAGAACAAACAGCTGCTGTTCGAGCGCGCCTGCGACGACGCGACGGTGCTCGTGGCGGTCAATGCCGTGAACGAGCCTTATACCTTTGGAGCCGGCGAACTCAACGGCTCCTTCGTCGACCTACTTGCCGACGAAGCACCCACGGTCGAGCTGACGGGCTCTCTTGAACTTGCGCCCTACGAGGTGCGCTATCTGTTGAGGGCCTAGGTCATGGCGGCGTCAGACGAGGGCTATCAACATATTGAGCATGGGTTTGAGCCCGTGTTTGACCAGCACTCGCGCGTTTTGGTGCTCGGGTCGTTTCCCTCGGTGCTTTCGCGCGCCAATGCCTTTTATTACGGCAACCCTCAGAATCGCTTTTGGCGCGTGATGGCCGCGTGCCTTGGTGTGCCTGTACTACCCAACGAGGGCGACCCTTTGGTGGGCGGCGAGCCCGCGACGCTCGACGCCTCTATTGCCGCCAAGCGATCCATGCTGTTGAACGGTGGTGTGGCCCTGTGGGATGTGATCGAGAGCTGCGACATTAAGGGGTCGAGCGACGCGAGCATCAAAAACGTTGTGCCGGCATATATCGAACGCATCACTGGAGCTGCGCCCATCGAGCGGGTGGTATGCAACGGAGGTACGGCGGGGCGCCTCTATAAGCGCTATCTACAGGAGCGGACGGGTCTGTCCGCTGTCGTGTTGCCGTCAACTAGTCCCGCTAACGCGGCCTGGCGCCTGGAGCGGCTTGTCGAGCGCTGGCGCGAGGCAGTTGACTGGACCGCACGGTAATCTAGATCCTTGATTGAGCATGGGCGCCGAGGCGTTTGATGATGGCATGCCAGATTGGTGCGGGCACGGCGGGCTTGACGCGCACCATGCCGTCGACATCGACACTATCGGCATCGCCGCCGCCAAGCAGCTGCGCATGTTCAATGGAACAGCCCATGCGCACAGCGCCTACAAGCTTATCCATCGCTTCGGAAAATGGACGGCGTAAGAGGCCCATACGCGGGGAGTGGCGAAGCGCCGCAATACCGCTGCCGGCACAGATGACAACGCCACCGCACCATGGCAGGTCGCGTAGAATACATGCCCGGTACAGGTGGTCGAGGACTTCGTCCGCCTGCTTGTTGTTTTTTGACAGGGCCTGGACGACGACATAGACGCGTGTCTCTGTATCCCCGAAGCGATCGAGTATCTGCTCGACAGCGATCATCGCCTCATCATCAAATGCATCATCAACAGCGAACACCATGCCATCGACTACACCGGCATCATCCGCCTCCAAGTCGACCGAACGGGGGAGCGCGGTGTCGGAAAGCTGAGCATAGGCGGCGATGGCATCCTGCAGGTCCCAAAGCAAAAACTCAAGATCGGCGCTCTCGGGAATACTGATATATGCAATGGTTTGCAGCGTTTTTGGTACATCGCCGCGTGCAGTTGTCTCCATGCCGCCTCCTTTCCGGTTGGTTTCCGTTTAGGTTACACCGTCTGGTGGCGCGCGGGCGCGCTATCCTAGTGCAACCCTTACGAAAGGAACGCCATGCGTCTACCCATGAACACCTCGCTTGCCACGCTTAAGCCCTCCGGTATCCGCCGGATCAACGCACTCGCCGCCCAGCATCCGGGGTGCATCGCGCTCGCGCTTGGCGAGCCCGATTTTCCCACGCCCGATGTGATTAGCGCCGAAGTGACCGCCGCGCTGGGCCGCGGCGACACGCACTATCCGCCCAACAACGGTCGCCCCGCCCTGCGCGAGGCGCTGTCTACCTACATGGGAGACGCGGGCCTTACGTTTTCGGCCGACGAGGTCATCCTGACCGACGGCGCGACCGAGGCCCTGTCGGCAACATTTATGGCCATGCTCAACCCCGGCGACGAGGTTATTATCCCCACGCCGGCCTTTGGTCTGTACGAGAGCATCGTCGTGGCCAACCACGCCAAAGCGGTCTTTTTGGATACGGAGCCCGCGCAATTTCAGATTGACGAGGACGCGCTTCGCGCCTGCGTGACGCCGGCGACTAAGGCCATCGTCATCTGCACGCCCAACAATCCCACGGGCTGTATCCTCGACGCGGCATCGCTCGACGCCGTGGCACACGTGGCAGAGCAAGCGGGCATCTACGTAATCTGCGACGACGTATATAACCGCCTGGTCTATGTGGATGGCTATGAGCGCTTTGCCCAGCGCCACCCGGAGCTACGCGAGCAGACGGTGGTCATCGAGAGCTTCTCCAAGCCATGGGCTATGACCGGCTGGCGCCTGGGTTGGCTCGCAGCTGCAGCCCCCGTCATCGCCGAGATCGCAAAAGCTCACCAATACCTAGTATCGAGCGCCGTCTCCTTCGAAATGGACGCCGCGGCCCGAGCCCTGACCGTCGACCCAACCCCCATGCTCAAAGTCTACCGAGCCCGCCGCGAACGCGTGCTCGCAGCCTTAGACACCATGGGCCTCGACGTAGTGGAACCAGCCGGCGCCTTCTACGCTTTCCCCAGCATCAAACAATTCGGCCTAACAAGCGAAGACTTCTGCATCAAAGCCATCAAAGAAGCCAACGTAGCCCTAGTCCCCGGAGACTGCTTCGGCACCGAAGGCCACGTCCGCCTCAGCTACTGCGTCTCCGACCAAGATCTGGACGAAGGCCTCCGCCGCCTGTCCAACTTCGTGTCAACCCTATAGCCCACCGGGACCCAAAACCATCAGCCCACCGACATAAGGATTGTGAGTGGGGCGCGTCGGCCAACGGCAACCCTGGCTGCCCCAAAGTCAACACAGGTCGCGCCGCCAAAGGCCAGGCGCAAGCTTTTCGTAGATTCCGCACGAGCCGAAGAGCACTAAATGTGCTCTTCGTGCGAGCCCAGGACCTGACCGAGCGAAAAGCTTGCGCCTGGCCTTTGGCGGCGCGACCGAGATGGTGGAATTGTGTGCAGCCAGGGTTGCCGTTGACCGAAGCCGGGGTCCCCGCCATAATACTTTCGGTTCACGCACGAATCCGCTGCCAGAGACAGCCGGTGCAAACGGGCATTGCCCGCGAGCTCAATGGGATATCCCGCCAGCCGAGGTGGTCGAGTAGATATGTCTTCTCGCCCCCGTCGCTCATGCAGCGCGGGGGCTTTCTTTTTGGACATGCCCCCGTCACGTCCTTGTGGCGGACCGTGCCCGGAAAGAATTCGAGGAGGTGTAATTCATGCCCCAGCAGTACAAAATCGACAAGGTTGCAGAGATCGAGTCCCGTATCGCCGAGAATGCCGGTCTGTTCGTCGTCAACTACAACGGTCTGACGGTTAAGCAGGCTCAGGAGCTGCGTCATCAGCTTCGCGAGTGCGGCGCCGAGATGAAGGTCTACAAGAACAACCTGGTCAAGATCGCTCTCAAGAACCAGGAGCAGCCCGAGCTCGACGAGATCCTCGCCGGCCCCGTCGCTTATGTGTTCTACGAGACCGAGCCGGTCGAGGCCGCTAAGACCCTTAAGGACTTCTCCGCTAAGTCCAAGGGCGTCCTTGAGATCAAGGGCGGTATCTCCGACGGCAAGGCCGTTTCCGCTGATGATGTTAAGGCTATCGCCGAGCTGCCCACCAAGGACCAGCTTCTCGGCCAGATCGCCGGTCTCATCTCCGGTTTCGCTCGCGACATCGCTGTCTGCGTCAACGGCGTTTCCTCTGGTCTCGCTCGTTCGATCCAGCAGGTCTCCGAGCAGAAGGCAGCCTAGTCGCTGTTTTCACCCGCGGCGGCAACGCCGCACCCCTGGCGCATTCGCGCCGTGTTTTAACTGATCTCCGTGCACAGACACGGAAACCGAAAGGACTTAGAAATGGCTAAGCTTACCACCGATGAGATCATCGATGCTCTTAAGGAAATGACCCTTCTCGAGGCTTCCGAGCTCGTTAAGGCTATCGAGGACACCTTCGGCGTTTCCGCCGCTGCTCCTGCCGCTGTTGTCGCTGCTCCCGCTGCTGGCGCTGCTGAGGCCGAGGAGAAGACCGAGTTTGACGTCGTGCTCGAGGGCTTCGGCGACAACAAGATCCAGGTCATCAAGGCCGTCCGTGAGCTCACCAACCTTGGCCTGAAGGAGGCCAAGGAGGTCGTCGAGAGCGCTCCCAAGGCTGTTCTCGAGGGTGCCAAGAAGGAGGACGCCGAGGCTGCCAAGGAGAAGCTCGAGGCTGCTGGCGCTGCTGTCACCCTCAAGTAATCAGGCTTTCTCGCCATATTTCTTTGCAGACGGGGTTCGCATTGCGAGCCCCGTCTTTTTTGTTTTGGCCCCTCATTCCCATTGCTCGGCACGCAGAACACCGCTGTCTTCGCCGTGCCAATCCCGTTACCGCTGGGGCATAAAATTGCACCATTCGAGCAATAATTTGCGTTGACCTGCTGAAGAATTGCGTTTGCCTTACGGCGACGTATGTCTCCGGCGGTAAGATACTTCGGTATCGCAATTTGGTCTGCGGCCGCCGTGCCGCACGCTTGGGGCGCTTTGCGCCTGCGAAAGGATCCTTGAATAATATGAAGGCAATCATCCCCGCCGCCGGTCTAGGCACGCGTTTTCTGCCTGGCACTAAGTGCACGCCCAAAGAGATGCTGCCGGTTCTCGACAAGCCGGTTATCCAGTATGTCGTCGAGGAGGCGCTCGCTCCCGAGGAGGTCGATGATGCTATCATCGTCACCTCTCCTGGCAAGCCCGAGCTGTTGAACTACTTCCAGCCCGATCGTTCGCTCGAGAACCTGCTGCGCGAGCGCGGCAAAGATGCATATGCCGATGCCGTTGCCCACGCAGGCGGCATGCCGGTCGACTTCCGTTATCAGTACGAGCCCAAGGGCCTCGGCCATGCCATTCGCTCGGCGGCCGACGCTGTGGCGGGGGAGAACTTCCTGGTTCTTCTGGGCGACTATGTTGTGCCCAACCATGACATTTGCGACAAGATGCTTGCCGTCTCCAAGGAGCATGGCGGCGCTTCGGTTATCGCTGTTGCCGCGTGTGCTCCCGAGGAGGTCAGCCGCTATGGCGTTATCGCCGGCGAGCGCGTGGGCTCCCTCGAGGGCGCTGAGGGCGTTGGCGATGCCGAGCCTGGCGCCGTGTGGCGTATCGGCGGCTTGGTGGAGAAGCCTGCTCCCGAGGCTGCGCCTTCTAACCTTTACATCGTCGGACGCTATCTGCTGAGCCCGCTGGTCATGGAGCTGCTTGCCGACCAGCAGGCCGGCAAGGGCGGCGAGATCCAGCTGACCGACGCCATGGCCCGTTCGCTCGACCGCGAGGCTATGTACGCTGTCGTCATCGACCCGCTCTCGGGCTACGACACCGGTACCCCGTCTGGCTGGATGGCCACCAACGCCCTCATGGCTGCAAGCGATCCTCGCTTTGCCGATGCCTTCTGGGATGCCATCGACGAGCGCGGCGGCTTGATGCGCAAGTAAACAGCGCTTACGGGTGCGGACTTCGGTCTGCACCCGTTTTTTTTTGCGAACTGCCGCTTAGCTCCGGAAAGTGCGACCCACAATTTGGTCGAATTCTGGGATGCGCTTTCCGGCTGAGGACCCTAGCGGAAAGTGCATCCCAGAATATCGACTCAGGACGGGATACAGTTTCCCAGACAGGGCTCAATCGGAAACTACGACCCAGTTTGAGGCCTCAAAACGGGACACAGTTTCCGCCCGATCAGCCTTCGCCGCCATTCCGCCATTCGGCGACGCGCATCAGTAACTCTGTTCACAGAAAATATATGAACGTATGTTCGATATACGCACATCTACCTGCGCATTTTCTGTCGAAAAACTTTGCTACTCCAAAAACTCAATCGCGTCAAGGCTTTTCTTGCCCAACGGTCGGTACCTGATAAACTATTAGGTTGCGATAACTGGCGAAGCTATGCCTCGCCAACCCACCGAGCATTTCCGTGAAGGAGGAAAAACCTGGTGACCTACGCATACACTGCCACTGAGCGCAAGCGCGTCAGCTTCGGGAAAATCCCGGAGGCCATGGAGCTCCCCAACCTTATCTCTGTTCAAAGGGAATCCTTTGAGCGTTTTAAGGACGAGGGCCTTCGTGAGGCGTTTAAGGAATCCAGCCCCATCCAGAGCCAGAACCATGTTCTCGAGGTTACCTTCGGCGAGCATCAGTTTGGCGACCCCGCGCACACCGTCGAGGAGTGCCGCGAGAAGGATATGACCTATCAGGCTCCGCTTTTGACCGACGTCCGTCTCACCAACAAGGAGACTGGCGAGATCAAGGAGCAGCTCGTCTTTATGGGCGACTTCCCCATGATGACCGATCAGGGCACCTTCATCATCAACGGTACCGAGCGTATCGTCGTCTCGCAGCTCGTCCGTTCCCCGGGCGTGTACTTCAGCTCCGAGATGGATTCGGGCAAGCAGATCTACAAGGCTCAGATCATCCCGTCCCGCGGTGCCTGGCTTGAGTTTGAGGTCGACAAGCGCGACCAGCTCATGGTCTCCATCGACCGTAAGCGCAAGCAGAGCGCCACGATGTTCCTGCGCGCCCTTGGTATCGCCGTCACCAACGACGACATCATCGAGCTGCTCGGCAACTCCGATGTGATCAAGCGCACCCTCGAGCGCGATACCGCCCTTACCCGCGAGGATGCTCTTATCGAGATCTACCGTCGCCTGCGCCCGGGCGAGCCTCCCACCGTGGATGCTTCCCGCAGCCTGCTCGAGGGCCTGCTCTTTAACCCGCAGCGCTACGACCTGGCCCGCGTCGGTCGCTACAAGGTCAACAAGAAGCTCAACCTCACCACCGAGGAAGAGGTCACGGTGCTCACCGACGAGGATATCGTCGCTACGCTGCGCTACCTTCTGTCCCTCGCTGCCGGCGAGCAGGGCTTCAAGGTTGACGACATCGACCACTTTGGCAACCGCCGTATCCGCACCGTCGGCGAGCTCGTCGCCAACCAGTTCCGTATCGGCATGAGCCGTATGGAGCGTGTCGTCCGTGAGCGCATGAGCTCCCAGGACATCGACGAGATTACCCCGCAGTCGCTCATCAACATCCGCCCGATCGTGGCCTCCATCAAGGAGTTCTTCGGTTCCTCGCAGCTCTCGCAGTTCATGGACCAGGCGAACCCCCTGACCGGTCTGACCCACAAGCGCCGTCTGTCCGCACTCGGCCCTGGCGGTCTTGCCGGCCACAAGTCGGGCTCCAGCCGCCGCACCAACGTGCCGACGGCCGTCCGCGACGTTCACAATTCGCACTACAGCCGCATGTGCCCGATCGAGACCCCCGAAGGCCCCAACATCGGCCTGATCGGCTCGCTTGCCCTCTACGCCCGCGTCAACGAGTATGGCTTCATCGAGGCCCCGTTCCGCCGCGTCGAGAACGGCGTTGCCACCGACCAGATCGACTGGATGACCGCTGACGAGGAGGAGAAGCACGTTATCGCGCCGGCCAACACGCCGCTCGATCCCAAGACCAACGAGTTTATCACGACCGATGCCGAGGGCAAGATCGTCCGTCCGCATTCCGTGATCGCCCGTACCCGCGACTTCGACGGCTCCTTCGGCGCTCCCGCCGACGTGCCCGTCGAGGACGTCGACTACATGGACGTCTCGCCGCGCCAGATGCTCTCCGTCGCAGCCACGCTGATCCCGTTCCTCGAGCACGACGACGCTAAGCGTACGCTCATGGGCGCCAACATGCAGCGTCAGGCTGTGCCGCTGGTTCACCCCGCCGCTCCCTATGTCGGTACCGGCATGGAGCGTCGCGCCGCCCTGGACTCTGGCGAGGTCACCCTGGCCAAGAACGCCGGCGAGGTCATCTTTGCCGATGCCTCCAAGATTATCGTCAAGCATGCCGGCGGCATGGACGAGTATCACCTGGCCAAGTACCAGCGCTCCAACCAGTCCACCTGCATCAACCACCGCCCGCTCGTGCGCGTCGGCGACACCGTTGAGCAGGGTGAGCCTCTGGCCGACGGTCCTTCGACCGATCACGGCGAGCTCGCACTGGGCCAGAACCTCACCGTGGCCTACATGCCGTGGGAAGGCTTCAACTACGAGGACGGTATCGTCGTGTCCGAGCGCCTGGTGGCCGAGGACCTGCTGACGACCATCAACATCACCCGTCACGAGATCGACGCCCGCGATACCAAGCTCGGCCCCGAGGAGATCACTCGCGAGATCCCGAACCTCTCCGAGGACATGCTTGCCAACCTCGATGAGGACGGCATCATCCGCATCGGCGCTGAGGTCGGCCCCGGCGACATCCTGGTCGGCAAGGTTACCCCTAAGGGCGAGAGCGCTCTGACTGCCGAGGAGCGCCTGCTGCGCGCCATCTTCGGTGCCAAGGCTCACGACGTTCGCGACACTTCCCTTAAGATGCCTCACGGCGCTTACGGCCGCGTCATCGACGTCGTCCGCTTTAGCCGCGAGAACGGCGACGACCTGGCCCCCGGCGTCAACGAGCAGGTGCGCGTCTACGTCGCCCAGCGTCGTAAGATCCAGCAGGGCGATAAGATTGCCGGCCGCCACGGCAACAAGGGTGTTATCTGTAACGTTCTGCCGGTCGAGGACATGCCCTACATGGCTGACGGTACCCCGATCGACGTTATCCTCAACCCGCTGGGCGTTCCTTCGCGTATGAACGTCGGCCAGCTGCTCGAGTGCCACCTTGGCTGGGCTGCTGCCTGCGGTTGGGATACCGAGGATGCCGATTCCGACAAGTACGTCCCCGGTCCGTTCTTTACCGCGACGCCCGTCTTCGACGGCGCCAAGGAGGACGAGATCGCCGAGGTCATCCGTCGTGCCAACAAGAATATGCTCAACAAGGCCACCGCTGCCTTTGGCGATCACATGCGCCCCGAGTTTGTCACCCAGCTTGACGAGCGCGGAAAGACCCGCCTGTTTGACGGCCGCACCGGCGAGGAGTTCCGCGAGCCCATTACCGTGGGTACGTCCTACATCCTCAAGCTCGGTCACATGGTCGACGACAAGATCCACGCCCGTTCGACTGGCCCTTACAGCTTGGTTACCCAGCAGCCGCTGGGCGGCAAGGCCCAGTTCGGCGGCCAGCGCTTCGGCGAGATGGAAGTTTGGGCACTGTACGCATACGGTGCTTCCAACGTCCTGCAGGAGATCCTGACCGTCAAGTCCGACGATACCGTGGGCCGCGTCAAGACCTACGAGTCCATCGTCAAGGGCGAGAACGTCCCGGTTCCGGGTATCCCCGAGTCCTTCAAGGTTCTCGTCAAGGAGATCCGTTCCCTCGCACTGGACATCGAGCCAATGCACGATGCCGACGAGGACGCCTCCGCCCCCGTGACCGCCGAGGAGACCTCTGCCCTCGATGACCTGGCTGCGCTCGCCGGCGTTGACGCCGACGTCGAGGCCCAGGATGCCGAGACCGCCGAGGCACCCGAGGCTGTCGCCGCCACGACCACTGATAAGGAGTAGTTGACTGTGGCAGATTTCGAAGCTACTGAATTTGACTCGGTAAAGATCTCCCTTGCCTCCGCCGACCAGATCCGTTCCTGGTCGCACGGTGAGGTCAAGAAGCCGGAGACCATCAATTACCGTACCCTCAAGCCCGAGAAGGACGGCCTGTTCTGCGAGAAGATCTTCGGTCCCGCCAAGGACTGGGAGTGCTCCTGCGGCAAGTACAAGGGCATCCGCTTTAAGGGCATCGTCTGCGAGCGCTGCGGCGTCGAGGTCACCTCGGCCAAGGTGCGTCGCGACCGCATGGGCCATATCGAGCTCGCCGCTCCCGTGTCCCACATCTGGTACTTCAAGAGCCCCACGAGCTTCCCGATGAGCCGTATGCTCGACATCAAGTCCAAGGACCTCGAGAAGGTTCTGTACTTTGCCAGCTACATCATCACCGAGGTCGACTACGAGGCTCGCGAGGCCGACGCTGACGACCTGCGCGAGGAGCTCGCCGCCGATCTGGAAGAGATCGATGCCGAGTGCGCCCGCCAGATCGAGTCCCTCAAGGAGCAGGGCAACCCCGAGAACTTTGACGAGTTCTCCGACGAGGAGCCGCTGACCCCCGAGGAGATCGCCTCCGGCATCGTCGACATCGAGGAAGAGTGCAAGGACGAGAAGCAGCTCCGCACGGACGCCTTCAACGCCTTCATGAAGCTCACCGAGCGCGACCTCATCTCCGATGAGCCGCTGTTCCGCGAGATGACCCGTTACTACTCCATGTACTTCAAGGGTGGCATGGGTGCCGAGGCCGTCCGCGACCTGCTCGCTGCCATCGACCTCCCCTCCGAGGCCGAGAAGCTCAAGGCCATCATCGCCGACGAGGACTCCCAGAAGCAGAAGCGCGAGAAGGCCGTCAAGCGCCTCGAGGTCGTTGACGCCTTCCTGAAGGGCGGCAACAGCCCCGCGAACATGATTCTGGATGTCATCCCGGTCATTCCGCCCGATCTGCGCCCGATGGTCCAGCTCGACGGCGGCCGCTTCGCCGCGTCCGACCTCAACGACCTGTATCGTCGCGTGATCAACCGTAACAACCGACTCAAGCGCCTGCTCGACCTGGACGCCCCTGCGATCATCGTGAACAACGAGAAGCGCATGCTCCAGGAGTCCGTGGACGCCCTGTTCGACAACGGCCGCCGTGGGCGCCCGGTCTCTGGCCGTGGTGGTCGCCCGCTCAAGTCGCTCGCCGAGGCCCTCAAGGGCAAGCAGGGTCGTTTCCGCCAGAACTTGCTGGGCAAGCGTGTCGACTACTCCGGCCGTTCGGTAATCGTTACCGACCCCAAGCTGCTGCTGCACCAGTGCGGTCTGCCCAAGACCATGGCGCTGGAGCTCTTCAAGCCCTTCGTCATGAAGCGCCTGGTCGAGCTTGGCAAGGTCGAGAACATCAAGGGCGCCAAGCGCGCTATCGACCGCGGTGCCACCTTTGTGTGGGACATCCTCGAAGAGGTCATCGACGGTCGTGTCGTGCTGCTCAACCGTGCACCGACCCTGCACCGTCTGTCCATCCAGGCCTTTGAGCCGGTGCTGGTCGAGGGCAAGGCTATCCACCTGCACCCGCTGGTCTGCGCGCCCTTCAACGCCGACTTCGACGGCGACCAGATGTCTGTCCACGTGCCGCTGTCCAGCCAGGCTCAGGCCGAGGCCCGCGTGCTCATGCTCTCTGCGAACAACCTGCGCTCGCCGGCATCCGGCAAGCCGGTCAACATCCCCTCGCAGGACATGATCATTGGTGTGTACTACCTGACCCAGGTCCGCGACGGTCTGCCGGGCGAGAACCACGTGTTCTCGAGCTTCGACGACGCGCTGCACGCCTATGACTGCCGCTCCGAGGTCGACATGCAGGCCAAGATTCAGGTCCGCGTGTCCGCCGAGAACGCCAACGTCATCAACGAGGACGGTACCCGTATCTTCCGCGTCAAGAACGGCAAGAACGAGTTCGTCGACTACGATGTCACCGGTAACAAGACCGCACGCTTCGAGACGTCTATCGGCCGCATCATCTTCAACCGCCAGTGCCTGCCTGAAGACTACGAGTTCATGAACTACAAGATGGTCAAGGGCGATGTGGCCAAGCTGGTTGCCGACTGCTGCGATCGTTACCCCGAGGCCAAGGTCGGTCCGATCCTCGACTCTATCAAGTACTCCGGCTTCCACTACGCTACCCGCGCCGGCCTCACCATCTCGGTGTGGGACGCTCTCATCCCTGCCGAGAAGCAGGAGCTGCTCGACCGCGCCCAGGCCAACGTCGACCAGATCAACGAGTACTTCGAGGAGGGCTTCATCAACGAGACGGAGCGCCACATCGAAGTCGTTAACGAGTGGACCGCTTGTACCGACAAGGTTGCAGCGCTCATGCTCGACATGTTCGACGAGGAGAACCCGCTGTACATGATGGCCGACTCCGGCGCCCGTGGTTCTAAGACCCAGCTGCGTCAGCTCGGCGGCATGCGTGGCCTGATGGCAGACATGTCCGGCGAGACGATCGACCTTCCCATTAAGGCGAACTTCCGCGAGGGCCTGCTGCCGCTCGAGTACTTCATTTCGACCTACGGCGCCCGTAAGGGCCTGGTCGATACCGCATCCCACACCTCGGACTCTGGCTACCTGACCCGTCGTCTGGTCGACGTGGCCCAGGACGTCATCGTCCGCGAGGAGGACTGCGGTACGCACGAGGGCGTCACCTACAACCTCATCATCCCCGGCACCACCGACCTCAACACCGATCTTGTCGGCCGTTGCTTCATCGAGGACGTCGTGGCTCCCGATGGCACCGTGCTCTTTGAGCAGGACGGTTATATCGAGAAGGTCGCCGACATCCAGAAGATGGTCGATGCGGGCCTTAAGAAGGTCAAGCTTCGCGCGCTGCTCACCTGCCGCTCCAAGTACGGCGTGTGCCAGAAGTGCTACGGCTGGGATCTTTCCACCCGTCGTCCGGTCGCCATCGGTACCGCAGTCGGCATTATTGCCGCCCAGTCCATCGGCGAGCCCGGTACGCAGCTTACGATGCGTACCATTCACTCCGGCGGCGTCGCTGGCGTCGACGATATTACGCAGGGTCTGCCTACGGTCAGCCGTATGTTCGATATCGTCGGCAACGTCAACGAGAAGATCCTGGGTCGCGAGGCCGAGCTGGCTCCGTACTCCGGCCACCTCTCGATTAAGCCCGAGAAGTCCGAGTACGTGCTGACGCTCACCGACTCCGAGGATCACACCCGTGTCCTCGACGAGCGTCGCGTTCCCGCTTCGGTGCGCTTTATGCCCGAGATCGAGGACGGCTGCGAGGTTCGCGCCGGCGACCAGATCACCAAGGGCTTCGTCAACTTCCGCAACCTGCGCAAGCTGACCGACATCGAGTCGACGATGCACACCTTCGTCGAGAGCGTCAAGGACGTCTACACCAGCCAGGGCGTCGACCTGAACGACAAGCACATCGAGGTGCTCGCACGTCAGATGCTGCGTCGCGTTCAGATCACCAACCCCGGCGACTCCAAGTACCTGCTTGGTCAGTACGTCGACCGCTACGAGTTCGCTGACGAGGTCGAGCGCGTTGCCCGTCTGGGCGGTCAGGCTCCCGTGGCTGAGCCCGTCATCTTGGGTACGCTCAAGGTTGCGTCCAACATCGACTCCTGGCTGTCGAGCGCTTCGTTCATCCGTACCGCCGGCGTCCTTACCGAGGCTGCTATTGAGGGCAAGGTCGACCACCTGCTCGACCTTAAGTCCAACGTCATCGTCGGTAAGAAGATCCCGGCTGGTACCGGCCTCAAGCCGTACGCTAACGCCAAGCTGACGTATCGCACGGCCGACGGCTACGTGGACATCGATGGTCCGGCTTCGCCCAACGCCAAGTCGCTGCCCGAGTGGGCTCCCGTGGAGCTCAAGGACCTGGACGAGCGGCTCCCTCAGCAGCTCGACTGGGCCGGCTACGACGAGTTTGGCGGTGCTGACGGTTCATTCACCCGCAACGGCCACACCATCTCCGCCGAGAAGGCTCGCCTGTACCTGTTCGACGACCTGGGTGTGTCGCAGCGCTGGACCAACAAGTTCAGTGAGGTCGGCATCGAGACGGTCGGCGACCTGGTTGGCAAGTCCGAGGAGGATCTGCTGCGCATCGATGGCATCGGTGCCAAGGCGATCGAGGAGCTCCGTGACGGCCTCGAGGCCCACGACCTGCTCTACATCCTCGAGAACAACGACGACGTTGCCGACGAGGAAGACCTCTCGCAGCTGCTGCAGATGGTCTTTAGCCCCGACGGTCCGGACGACATCCTGCTGGGCACCTCCGCTCCGACGCATCACGCCGATGCCGACGAGGAGCTCCTGGGCGCCCCGATCGACGACAAGAAGGCTTCCGCCAACGGTGCCATCAACGAGGACATGGCTTCCCTCGACGAGCTGCTCAACCAGCTCGTGGACACCGACGACGCCGAAGAGGCCAAGGACAACGACGGGGAGTAATTTCCCAGTACGTTAACCGCCCTTCCAAAGACCCGCTTCCCAACAGGGGAGCGGGTCTTTTTTGTCGAGGAACGTTGCCCCGACGAGTACGTAGGATTTCCGGGACGGGCGGCATAGGGGTTAAGTTTGTCGCGAGTTCCGCACGCAAAGGAAAGCACTTAATGTGCTTTCCGTCTTGCGCAGGACTGTAGAGCAGCAAACTTAACCCCGGGGGCCGCCCGGACCGGGAATCCGCCCTCGCGCACAGGAGGGGATTCCTTTTGTGTAGGCTTTGCGGAAATGTGGCTATTTTAGGATACGCCCGGCGGCGTGGTCTGTTGACGACACAGCTAACGGCACGTATCCTATCGAACTGCGTGTTTCGTAGGGGGATGCTGACCCCTCGATTCAAGCCGTTGCACTTTACAGAAAGCTGGAATCATTCGAGAAGGAGTACGCTTTGCCTACTATTAACCAGCTGGTTCGCCAGGGCCGTCGTTCCGCGCCCAAGAAGTCCAAGAACGCTGCTCTGCAGCACAACTCCCAGAAGCGCGGCGTGTGCACCCGCGTCTTCACCACGAGCCCCAAGAAGCCGAACTCGGCTCTTCGTAAGGTTGCCCGTGTTCGCCTCGTCAACGGCATCGAAGTTACTGCTTACATTCCGGGTGAGGGCCACAACCTGCAGGAGCACTCCATCGTGCTCGTCCGCGGCGGTCGTGTTCGTGACCTCCCTGGTGTCCGTTATCACGTCATCCGTGGCGCCTACGACGCTGCTCCGGTCCAGAACCGTATGCAGGCCCGTTCCAAGTACGGTGCTAAGCGCCCCAAGGCCAAATAAGCCAGATAACGTTTTGATACTTTCGCCGTGTGCCGCCTAAGCGCCGCACGGTAGACACTTAAGGAGATTTCACATGCCGCGTCGTGCAGCAGCTAATCGTCGTGAGGTTCAGCCTGACGCCGTTTACAACAACCGCCTGGTGACTCAGCTCATCAACAAGGTCCTTCTTGACGGCAAGAAGGCCACCGCTGAGCGCATCGTTTACACCGCTTTCGAGATCGTTGCCGAGAAGTCCGAGGGTGGCGACGCTCTCGCTACCTTCAAGAAGGCTATGGACAACGTCAAGCCCACGCTCGAGGTTAAGCCCAAGCGTGTCGGTGGCGCTACCTATCAGGTCCCGATGGAGGTCAACTCCCGTCGTTCCACCGCTCTGGGCATCCGCTGGATCGTCAACTTCTCCCGCGCTCGCAAGGAGAAGACCATGGCTGAGCGTCTCGCAAACGAGATTCTGGACGCTTCCAACGGCCTGGGCGCTTCCGTCAAGAAGCGTGAGGACGTCTTCAAGATGGCCGAGGCCAACCGCGCGTTCTCTCACTATCGTTGGTAAGTTAAGGTAAGGAACTAACATGGCTAAGGCTAAGCACAAGCTTTCCGATACCCGTAACATCGGCATCATGGCCCACATCGATGCCGGTAAGACCACCACGACCGAGCGTATTCTTTACTACACCGGTAAGACCCACAAGATCGGTGAGGTCCATGAGGGCGCTGCCACCATGGACTGGATGGTTCAGGAGCAGGAGCGCGGCGTAACCATTACCTCCGCTGCTACCACGTGCTTCTGGAACAAGGACGGTAAGGACTACCGCATCCAGATCATCGACACCCCGGGCCACGTTGACTTCACCGCCGAGGTCGAGCGCTGCCTGCGCGTCCTCGATGGCGCTGTCGCCGTCTTCGACGCCGTTGCCGGCGTCCAGCCCCAGTCTGAGACCGTTTGGCGTCAGGCCTCTACCTTCAACGTTCCCCGCATCGCCTTCATCAACAAGTATGACCGCGTGGGCGCTGACTTCTTCAACGCTATCGAGACCATGAAGGATCGTCTCGACGCTAACGCCGTGGCCGCTCAGGTCCCGATGGGCGCCGAGGACAACTTCTGGGGCGTCATCGACCTGGTCACCATGACTGCATGGGACTTTAAGGCCGACGAGAAGGGCATGACCTACCCCGAGCCGATGGATGAGATCCCGGCTGAGTTCGCCGACATCGCTGCCACCAAGCGCGAGGAGCTCCTCGACGCCGCTGCCAGCTTTGACGACGAGCTCATGGAGAAGATCCTCATGGAGGAGGACTTCACCGTCGAGGAGCTCAAGGCTGCTCTGCGCAAGGGCGTTCTGGCCAACGAGCTCAACCTCGTCTTTGTGGGCTCCGCCTACAAGAACAAGGGCGTTCAGGAGCTGCTCGACGCTGTCGTCGACTACCTGCCCAGCCCGCTCGACGTTGAGGCCGTCACCGGTACCGATCCGGAAACCGGCGAGGAGATCGTGCGTCATCCCTCCTTCGACGAGCCCTTCTCCGGCCTGGTCTTCAAGATCATGACCGACCCGTTCGTCGGTAAGCTCACCTACGTCCGCGTTTATTCCGGTCGCGCCGAGTCCGGCTCCTACGTGGTCAACGCCTCCAACGGTCAGCGCGAGCGCCTCGGCCGCATCCTCGAGATGAACGCCGCCGAGCGTATCGACCGTGACGACGCTTGCGCCGGTGACATCGTCGCCTGCGTTGGCTTCAAGAACTCCACCACCGGTGACACCCTGTGCGCCGAGGGCAAGGAGATCGTCCTCGAGAAGATCGAGTTCGCTAAGCCCGTTATCGACGTTGCCATCGAGCCCAAGACCAAGGCCGAGCAGGACAAGATGTCCCTGGCTCTGACCAAGCTCGCCGAGGAGGACCCGACCTTCACGGTGTCCACCAACCACGAGACCGGCCAGACCATCATCGCCGGCATGGGCGAGCTGCACCTCGAGATCATCGTTGACCGTCTGCTCCGTGAGTTCAAGGTTGACGCTAACGTCGGTAAGCCCCAGGTTGCCTACCGCGAGACCGCTGGTCACGACGTCGAGAGGGCTGAGGGCAAGTTCGTCCGTCAGTCCGGCGGTCGCGGTCAGTACGGCCACGCCGTCATCAAGCTCGAGAAGATGGAGGAGGGCTTCGGCTACGAGTTCGTCAACGCTATCGTCGGCGGCGTCGTGCCCAAGGAGTACATCCCGTCCATCGACAAGGGCATCCAGGAGGCCCTGAACACCGGTGTTATCGCCGGCTTCCCGGTCCTCGACGTTAAGGTCACCCTGTTCGACGGTTCTTACCACGAGGTCGACTCCTCCGAGGCCGCCTTCAAGATCGCCGGTTCCATGGCTATCAAGGACGCCCTCAAGAAGTCCGATCCGCAGCTGCTCGAGCCGATCATGGCTGTCGAGGTCGAGACCCCCGAGCAGTACATGGGCGACGTTATGGGCAACCTCTCCGGTCGCCGCGGCAAGATCGAGGGCATGGAGGATCGCAAGAACACCAAGCTCATCCGTGCCAAGGTGCCGCTGGGCGAGATGTTCGGTTACGCTACCGACCTTCGCTCCCAGACCCAGGGCCGTGCATCCTACACGATGCAGTTCGACTCTTATGAGCCTGCGCCCAAGTCCATCGTGGACGAGGTCATGAGCAAGAACGCCTAAGTTCGAGCTCCCTGTTACGTAATCCGCGAGAACATCTCTCGCACTCTTTGGAGGTTTAAGTTGGCTACCCAGAAGATCCGCATTCGCCTCAAGGGCTATGATCACGAGGTCGTCGATCAGTCCGCGAAGCTCATTGTCGAGACCGCTCAGAAGACCGGCGCTCGCGTTTCCGGTCCTGTCCCCCTGCCCACCGAGCGCAACCTGTACACGGTTATCCGCTCGCCGCACAAGGACAAGGACTCCCGCGAGCAGTTCGAGATGCGCACCCACAAGCGCCTCATCGACATCCTCGACCCCACCTCGGGCACCGTTGATTCGCTCATGCGTCTCGACCTCCCCGCTGGCGTCGACATCGACATCAAGCTCTAAGCTTTTTGCTCGATAGTGCGATTTGTAAGGCCGCAGCCCTAAGGGTTGCGGCCTTTTTTGTATCGATGGGGTAAAGGGTCTACACTACTGAGCTATTCGACAAACGGGTGTATGAGTAAAACTGTTGGGGGCAGATATTGATGGTCGAGTGGATCGTTCGTCGTGCGCAGGGCGACCGTGCGCGCGTGGGCACGTTGACGGGCGTGGTGTGTATTCTCGCTAATGTGGCGCTATGCGCTGCGAAGGGTGCAATTGGCGTGCTGTCGGGATCGGTTTCGATTGTGGCGGACGCCATGAACAACCTGTCCGATGCTAGCTCAAACATCGTGAGCGTGCTTGGCTTTAAGCTGGCGGGCAAGCCGGCAGACCCCGAACACCCTTACGGCCATGGCCGCTACGAGTATCTCTCGGGTCTGGTCGTGGCGGCGCTCGTGCTGCTCATCGGCCTCGAACTGGTGAAGTCCTCGTTTGAGCGCATCGTCCACCCCGAACCCGTCGAGTTCTCGCTTGCCCTGGTGGCAGTCTTGGCGCTTTCGATGGTTGTTAAACTGTGGATGGCGGCTCTCAACCAAAAGCTCGGTGACCGTATTGAGTCTGAGACGCTGCATGCGACCGCGCAAGATTCCAAGAACGATGTCCTTGCCACAGGCGCCGTGTTAGCGTGCGCAATTGTTTCGCAGGTGACGCATATCAATCTTGATGCTTGGGTCGGCCTTGCCGTTGGCGCCTATATTGGCTGGAGCGGTTTTGAACTCATCCAGGATACGGTGAGCCCGCTTTTGGGTCAGGCGCCCGATCCCAAGCTGGTCGAACATATTCGCGGCAAGATCATGAGCTACCCTGGCGTTTTGGGCGTTCATGACCTAATGGTTCACGACTACGGCCCGGGCAGGAAGTTCGCAAGCGCTCACGCCGAGATGGCGGCCGAGGCCAGCCCGCTGGAAAGTCATGACACGCTCGATAACATTGAACAGGCATTTAGGGACGAAGACGACATGATTGTCACGCTTCACTACGATCCCATCGTGACCGATGACCCCAAGGTGGCGAGCATGCGTTTGCGCATTCACGCCATGGCCCAACAGATCGATAGCCGCCTTTCGATTCATGACCTGCGCTGTGTGCCGGGTCCTACGCACACCAACGTGATCTTTGACTGCGTGCGTCCCTCGGATTTGGGCATGGGGTCCGATGAGCTCAAGCACGCGTTGGCCCAGAGGGTCGAATCGGAATTTCCCAAGTCGATTGCCAAGATTACGATCGACGATGACTACGTAGGGCATACCCACGAGTAGGTCTGCGCCGGCAAAGCACGTTATACAGAAGGGGAGAATATGAAGAGGCTGTATCTGCTCCGCCACGGCCAGACGGAATTCAACGTAAAAAAGCTCGTCCAGGGTCGCTGTGATTCACCGCTTACCGATTTGGGCTGTCAACAGGCCCAAGCGGCAGCCGAATGGCTCAAAGCCCACGGCGTCGTCCCCGACAAAGTGGTCTCTTCGCCTTTAGGCCGAGCTATGGACACGGCAAGTCTCGTCGCATGCGAGATCCTCGGTCCGGATGCTACTGTCGAGCCCTGCGAAGGCATCATCGAGCGCGGCTATGGGACCTTCGAGGAAGGCCCGCACGACGCATTGCCTACCGACGTTTGGGATCCGGGCGAGGATTTGGTCCCCTTCGGAGGAGAAGGAAGCCGCGCGCTGCAAGAACGCATGGTAGACACCCTCACCAATCTCATGGGCGCCGAGGGCATCGAAACCCTTCTAGCAGTAAGCCACGGCAGCGCCAGCCGCCAATTCATCAAGGCTGCAGCTCCAGAGGGCTTCGAGCTCCCAGCAAAACTCCCCAACTGCGCCATTATGATCGTCGATTTCGACGATGCGCGAGAAGAGGACGATACGCCCCAATGCAAGTTCACCTTGCAGCAAATTGTGGATCCCCAACAATGTCATTAGCTGAGCGAGCAGAGTTAAGCAGACATCAACGTGGCGTTCCCAGTGTGCGGCGGAGGGGGCGGGCCTGAGACTTATTAAGGTTGTCGCGAGTTCCGCACGAACAGGAGAGCACTTAATGTGCTCTCCGTCGTGAGCAGGACTGTAGAGCAGCAACCTTAATAAGTCTCAGGCCCGCCCCCTCCGCCGCACACTGGGAACGTGCTACGCACTTTACCTGCGTAAACAATGTGAGTGAAATATGAATCTCGATGGATACGCCCGCAGCCGTGTATACTAAACAGCTGTGTGAAACCAGGGGAGTATTCTGGCTGGACAAAATGCCTGCTTAATAGGGTTGTCAGGTAGTCCGGACGCAATACAAGGCTGGGGAGCACGTCGTGTAAGTAGTGGTCCTCTAGGGGCGTACGCTCGGTGGTGTACGCATTGTCCCAAGACCACGCGAGAGTTGGGATCATATCTTGATCAGCATGATTCTCGGCCGCAAGATTGGCATGACCCAGGTTTGGGACGAGAACGACAACGTCGTTCCCGTCACGGTCATCCAGGCTGGCCCCTGCGCTGTCTCGCAGGTTAAAACTCAGGCAACCGACGGCTATGACGCCGTCCAGATCGGTTTCGGCGACATCAAGGCCAAGAACGTGAACAAGCCCATGGCTGGTCACTTCGCCAAGGCCGGCGTCGAGCCTGTCCGCTTCCTTCGTGAGGTCCGCGTCGAGAACGGCGAGGAGCACAAGGTCGGCGAGGTCGTCACCGTCGCTGATTTCGCTGATGTCGAGAAGGTCGACGTCATCGGTACCTCCAAGGGTAAGGGCTTCCAGGGTCGCATCAAGCGCTGGGGTCAGCGCCGCGGTCCTATGACGCATGGTTCTCACTTCCAGCGTCACCCCGGTTCTATCGGTCAGTGCGCCTATCCTGCGCGCGTCCTCAAGGGCGTCAAGATGGCCGGCCACATGGGTAACGAGCGCGTTACCGTCAAGAACCTTTCCGTTGTCCGCATCGATGCCGAGCAGAACCTCATCTTGGTCAAGGGCGCTGTCCCGGGTGCCAAGAATGGTCTCGTCGCCATCCGTATGGCCTAAGGGCCCAGCCCATTTAGCCCAGCGTCATACCAAGGAGAACACTTAAATGGCAAAGTTTGAAGTAAAGAACAGCGAGGGCAAGAAGGTCGCCGAGGCCGAGCTCGCCGCTGAGGTGTACGGCATCGAGCCGAACATCCACGTTATGCACCACATCGTCAAGTGCCAGATGGCCTCTTGGCGTCAGGGCACCCAGTCCGCTAAGGGCCGCTCTGAGGTTTCCGGTGGCGGCAAGAAGCCTTGGCGTCAGAAGGGCACCGGTCGTGCCCGCCAGGGTTCCATCCGTGCTGCCCAGTGGCGTCACGGTGGCGTTGTCTTCGCCCCCAAGCCCCGTTCCTACGCTAAGCGTATGAACAACAAGGAGGTCAAGCTGGCTATGCGCTCTGCGCTATCCGCCAAGCTGGCCGATGGCGAGCTCGTGCTCGTCGACGACTACGGCTTCGAGAAGCCTTCCACCAAGGCTGCCGTTGCCATGCTCAAGGCTCTTGGCCTTGAGGGCAAGCGTCTGACCATCATCGTTCGCGATGAGGACGTCAACGCCTACCTGTCGTTCCGCAACATTCCCAAGACGTTCATCATCACTGCCGACGAGGCCAACACCTATGATCTCGTCAACAACAACGCTGTGCTGATGCCCGCCGACATCGCCGCTCACTTCGGGGAGGTGCTTGCATAAATGACCGCCCACGAGATCATCATCCGTCCGATCGTGTCCGAGCGTTCCTTCTCCGGCATGGAGCAGAACAAGTACACGTTCGAGGTCGCCAAGGATGCTAACAAGTATCAGATCAAGGACGCTGTCGAGGAGATCTTCGGCGTCAAGGTCGTTCGCGTGAACACCCTGACGGTCAAGCCCAAGACCAAGCGCGTGCGCTATGTCGCCGGCAAGACCCGTTCTTGGAAGAAGGCCATCGTTACGCTGGCCGAGGGCGACACCATCGAGGTCTTTGGCAACCAGGCCTAAGACTCGCTGCTGTTGAGTGAGCTCATGCCTCCCAAATAGGGGAGGCGAGAGCTCAAGGTTTTGGGCGTATAAAATGGACACGCCCGGAACCGTGTATACGTCCGGTGTCATCGCACCCGAGGCAGAACCTCGAATCCCTGTCTGCGATGGCTAACGGATACCTATTGAAAGGGATTGTAATGGCTGTAAAGCACCTTAAGCCGACCTCCGCTGGTAGGCGTTGGCAGACGATCTCCGACTTCTCCGAGATCACCTGCACCAAGCCCGAGAAGTCTCTTCTCGAGCCCCTGCCCAAGAAGGCCGGTCGTAACAACAACGGCCGCATCACCACCCGCCACCAGGGCGGCGGCGTGAAGCGTCGTTACCGCGTGATCGACTTCAAGCGCAACAAGGACGGCGTGCCCGCCAAGGTTGCCACGATCGAGTACGATCCGAACCGTTCCGCTCGCATCGCTCTGCTGCACTATGCTGACGGTGAGAAGCGCTACATCCTGGCCCCCAAGGGCCTCGAGGTCGGTCAGACCGTCATGTCCGGTTCTGACGCCGACATCAAGCCGGGCAACGCTCTGCCCCTCGCCGACATCCCCGTCGGTACGCTCATCCACGCCGTCGAGTTCCAGCCGGGCAAGGGCGCCGCTATCGCCCGTTCCGCCGGTAACTCCTGCCAGCTGATGGGTAAGGAGGGCAAGTACGCCATCGTCCGTATGCCTTCCTCCGAGATGCGCCGCATCCTCGTTACCTGCCGCGCCACCGTCGGTGAGGTCGGCAACGCTGATCACGCCAACATCGTCATCGGCAAGGCCGGCCGTAAGCGTCACATGAACGTGCGCCCGACCGTCCGCGGTACCGTTATGAACCCTGTCGACCACCCGCACGGCGGTGGCGAGGGCAAGAACCACACCTCTGGTCGTCCCTCCGTTACCCCCTGGGGTAAGCCGACGAAGGGCCTTCGTACGCGCAAGAAGAAGAAGGTCTCGAACCAGCACATCATTCGTCGCCGTAAGAAGTAATTTCGGATACCGAGTTTTAGGAGAAAGCACTTATGAGCAGAAGTCTCAAAAAGGGCCCGTTCGTGGAGACTCGCCTTCTCTCGCGTATCACCGCGATGAACGAGGCTGGCAAGAAGGACGTCGTGAAGACCTGGTCCCGCGCGTCCACCATCTTCCCCGAGATGGTTGGTCACACCATCGCCGTCCACGACGGCCGCAAGCATGTGCCCGTGTATGTTACCGAGTCCATGGTTGGTCACAAGCTCGGCGAGTTCGCGCCGACTCGTACGTTCCGTGGCCACAAGGCCAAATAGGGGGTTAACCGTAAATGGCAACTAAGTCTATTGAAACTGAGGCCACCGAGGTTCGCGCCGTCGCTAAGTACGTGCGTGTTTCCCCCAGCAAGGCCCGCCTGGTGGTCGATCTGATCCGCCGCAAGCCTGTCGCTCAGGCCTTCGACATCCTCCACTTCTGCGACCGCGCCGTCGCCGTGGATGTCGAAAAGGTTCTCCGCTCCGCCGTTGCGAACGCCGAGAACAACAACGGTCTGCGTGCCGACAACCTGGTTGTCGCTGCTGCCTATGTTGACGAGGGTCCGACGCTTAAGCGCATCCGTCCCCGCGCCAAGGGTTCCGCTTCTCGCATTCTGAAGCGTACTTCCCACATCACCGTCGTCGTTGCTCCTCGAAAGGAGGCGTAAAGCTGTATGGGTCAGAAAGTCTACCCCACCGGCTTCCGTCTTGGCATCACCGAGAACTGGCGCTCCCGCTGGTTCGCAGAGAAGGATTACGCTAAGACCCTCGGTAACGATCTCGAGATCCGCAAGTACCTCGAGAAGCGTCTCTCCCGCGCAGCTGTCTCCCGCGTCGAGATCGAGCGCGCTGGCGACAAGGTGAAGGTCATCATCTTCACCGCTCGCCCCGGCGTTGTCATCGGTAAGAAGGGTGCCGAGATCGATACCCTCCGTACCGAGCTCGAGAAGGTCGCTGGCGTCTCCAAGGGCCAGCTCTCCGTCGACGTTGTCGAGATCAAGCGCCCCGAGCTCGACGCCAACCTCGTTGCTCAGTCTATCGCTGAGCAGCTCGAGGGCCGCGTTGCCTTCCGTCGCGCTATGCGCAAGGCTGTCCAGTCCGCCCGCAAGGCCGGCGCCAAGGGCATCCGTATCCAGTGCTCCGGTCGTCTCGGCGGTGCCGAGATGGGCCGTCGTGAGTGGTACCGTGAGGGTCGCGTGCCTCTGCACACCCTCCGTGCCAAGATCGACTACGGCACGGCTGTCGCCAGCACCACCATGGGTGCCTGTGGCGTGAAGGTCTGGATCTACCTGGGCGAGAAGCTCCCGGGCCAGCCTGTTCCCAACCCTGCACTCGAGGGCTCTTCCCGTCCTCGTCGTCGTAACTCCGAGAGGAGGGGTCAGTAGTGCTTGCCCCTAAGCGTATTCTTCACCGCAAGGTGCAGCGTGGCTCCATGAAGGGCCAGGCCAAGGGTAATACCGAGCTGCATTTCGGCGAGTTTGGTATCCAGGCTCTCGAGGCCCATTGGATCACCAACCGTCAGATCGAGGCCGCTCGTATTGCCATGACCCGCTACATGAAGCGTGGCGGTCGTGTCTACATCACGATCTTCCCCGATAAGCCCATCACTAAGAAGCCTGCCGAGACTCGCATGGGTTCTGGTAAGGGTAACCCCGAGGAGTGGGTGGCCGTCGTCAAGCCCGGCCGCATCATGTTCGAGGTCAAGGGCGTGCCCGAGGAGGTCGCTCGCGAGGCTCTGCGTCTGGCGCAGCACAAGCTCCCCATCAAGACCAAGATCGTCGCTAAGCCTGCCGCTACAGAGACGGCCGAGGAGGAGAACTAATGAAGCCCGCAGAGATTCGTGAGCTCTCGGACGCTCAGCTCGTTGAGAAGCTGAAGGAAATGCGCGCCGAGCTCTTTAACCTTCGTTTCCAGATGGCCACCAGCCAGCTGGACAACACCGCTCGCGTCAACACCGTGAAGAAGGACATCGCTCGCGTCCTCACGGAGCAGCGCGCCCGCGAGATCGCAGCGGAGAAGTCCGCTGTCGCCGAGTAGGACCTAAGGAGAGAATATGACTGATTCGCGTAACTCGCGTAAGGTCCGTACGGGTGTCGTTACCTCCGTCTCCGGTGCCAAGACCATCGTTGTCACCATCACCGAGCGCAAGCGTCACCCCAAGTACGGCAAGATGATGACCAGCTCCAAGAAGCTGCACGCTCACGACGAGGAGTGCACGGCTGGCGTGGGCGACACCGTCCGCGTTATGGAGACCCGTCCTATGTCCAAGATGAAGCGTTGGCGCCTCATCGAGGTCGTCGAGCGCGCTAAATAAGCAGTCGCTCTTACGACTTGTACGTTTCCGAAGATGTGCGTATGCCTGGCTTGCATACCACGGGCCGCATAAAGGCTGCGCACCTCTCTTCGGTTCTTAGTTCGGAGGAACATCTACCATGATTCAGATGCAAACCATGCTGAACGTCGCCGACAACTCCGGCGCTCGCAAGATTCGCTGCATCAAGGTGCTTGGCGGTTCCAAGCGTCGTTATGCAGGCATCGGCGATGTGTTCATCGGTGCTGTCCAGGAGGCTACCCCTGGCGCCAACGTCAAGAAGAAGGACGTTGTCCGTTGCGTCGTCGTTCGCACCGTTAAGGAGATCCGCCGCAAGGATGGCTCCTACATTCGCTTTGATGATAACGCCTGCGTTGTCATCAACAACGATGGTTCGCCCGTCGGCACCCGTATCTTCGGGCCCGTCGCTCGCGAGCTTCGTGACAAGAAGTACATGAAGATCGTCTCGCTCGCTCCCGAGACCCTGTAGTTAGGGGAGATATATGTATATCAAGAAGGGCGATAAGGTCCAGGTTCTCTCTGGTAAGGATCGCGGCAAGCAGGGCGTTGTCCTGCGTGCTCTCCCCGCCGAGAACAAGGTCGTTGTCGAGGGCGTTTCGGTCGTCAAGAAGGCCGTCAAGCCCAACGCTGCCAACCAGCAGGGCGGCATCGTTTCGCAGGAGGCTCCCATCGATGCCTCCAACGTCAATCTCGTTTGCCCCGAGTGCGGTAAGGTTACCCGCGTCGGTCACGAGAAGGACGGCAAGAACAAGCTGCGCGTCTGCAAGAAGTGCGGCCACAAGTTCTAAGCTGCCCGCAACATCTAAGTTGCTAGCAAAGGCCCGGATGCCACGGCACCCGGGCCTTTTTCTATCCCTACTCATTGGGGACAGACTATAATGAGTGGCTACTCATCGGGTACTCATTGGGGACAGACTTAAATGAGTGGCCATACTCATTGGTGACAGACATAAATGACTAGTCGTTGGGGACGTTCTTAAACGGCTAGTTGATGGGGACAGTCTTGCCATAAAGCGTCGTACGGGAAACGCCCCCAGGTTTCGGCAGCCTGGGACAGTTCCTATGTGCCGACAGTTAGGGATGATCTTTTGATGTCTGATGCCCCTAGGGGGCAGAGTAAGACAGCCTGCTTTGCGTTTAGGGGTTTTGGCATTCCAACTTTTTATGCATCATAACGATCGTTGCATGCGTATTTACGCGCAGAGTCTTGCGCGATAATGCGCATAGCCGCGCAAATATCTGCTAATTATGGTTTAATAATAACCGATAAACAAATAAACACGCAAATACAAGCAAATGCGCGCAAATTTGTGCGAATATAAGGCTGTTGGAAATGAAGAACTTCCGATGACTCAGGAGGCACATGATGACAGATTCCAAACAGGCTCCGCTCGACGCCGAAGCCGCCGCTAAGGCGGCGTTTGCCTCGGTCCAAGATCAGCCGTTCCCTAACGACATCTTTACGGCTCCCGAGCTTCGTTGGGCCGTGATCGGATGCGGCGTTATCGCCAACCAGATGGCCCAGTCTCTCGCCCTTGCCGGCCGCAAGCTTGCGGGCGTCGCCAACCGTACGCTTTCCAAGGCCCAGGCTTTTGCCGAGCAGTATGGCGTCGAGAAGGTGTACGAGACGGTTGAGGACCTCTACGCCGATCCCGACATCGACGCCGTTTATATCACCACGCCGCATAACACGCATATCACCTACCTGCGCGCCGCTCTGGCAGCTGGCAAGCACGTGCTTTGCGAAAAGGCCATCACCCTCAACTCCGCCGAGCTCGACGAAGCGCGTGCCATTGCCGACGAGCATAACGTGGTCCTTATGGACGCCACCACGGTGCTCCACATGCCCTTGTATCGGGAGCTGCGCCGCCGCATGGATGCCGGCGAGTTTGGCCGCATGAACCTCGCTCAGCTCAACTTTGGCAGCTACAAGGAATACGGCGACCTGACCAACCGTTTCTACAATCGCAACCTTGCTGGCGGTGCCATGCTCGATATTGGCGTCTATGCCCTGTCCGTCATGCGCCTCTTTATGGCAAGCCAGCCTGTTGAGGTCGTTTCGCTCGGTAACACCTGTGAGACCGGCGTTGACGTTGCGGGCGGCATCGTCTGCCGTAATGTCGAGCAGCAGCTGGGCGTGGTGAGCCTTACACTTCACTCCAAGCAGCCCAAGCGCTCGGTCATCAGCTTCGATAAGTGCTACATCGAGGTCAACGAGTATCCCCGCGCCGATCACGCAACGATTGTATGGACTGCGGACGGTCATCGTGAGGAGGTCCACACCGGCACCGAGGCTTACGCCCTGTGCTACGAGATGGCCGACCTGGAGAAGGCCGTTGCCGGCGATGATTCGAAGCGCGCGCTTCTGGATTACGCTTCTGATGTTATGGAGCTTATGACCAAGCTCCGCGCCGACTGGGGAGTCGTGTACCCCGAGGAGGAGTAAGCGATGCTTGCGGAGGATAGGCTCAACGCGATCGTGTCGATGGTGCAGCAGGCCGGCTCGGTTACCGTGCAAGAACTTGCCGATACCCTGGGCGTAACGGCGTCTACCATTCGGCGCGACCTGCAGACGCTCGATCGAGCACACCGCATTGCCAAGGTCCACGGCGGAGCGACGAGTCTTGAGCGCGCGCACGTGACGCGCGACCTAACGCTCAATGAGCGCAGCGACCTCCATAACGACGATAAGGAGCGTATCTGCGCCCGTGCCGCGGCGCTGGTGGAGCCCGAGAGCTTTGTATACATCGACTCGGGCTCGACGACGCTCAAGCTCATCGAGCATCTTCCACACCTTGAAGATGTCACCTATGTGACCGATTCCGTGCTCCATGCTCAGCACCTCGCTTTGCGCGGCATGCGTACCGTGGTACTAGGCGGGGAGCTCAAGCCCGAGACCGAAGCACTCGTTGGCCCCGATGCCTTGGCAACCTTAGACCGCTACAACTTCAACTGTGGCTTTTGGGGTTCTAACGGCATTGCCGCCGAGCAGGGCTTCACGGCGCCCGATATCGAGGAAGCGCAAGTAAAGCGCATCTCGATGCGCCATACGGCCAAGCGCTTTGTAATCTCGGACGCCAGTAAATTTGGCATGGTGGCGCCTGTCAAGTTCGCAGATTTTCGCGACGCAACGATTATTACCGCGGGCGAGGTGCCCGCCAAGTATCGGGCAATGGACAACGTCATCACGGTCTAGCGACGGGACAAGGCCAAAACCATCACAAAGGTGCCTGTCCCCATTGTGGTGGTTAGTAGCGAAAACCGAGCAGTTTTCTCAATAGAAAAGCGGCAACGTCCATCACAGGCGTTGCCGCTTTCGTTGTCCGCCGGTTTGTCTAAGTCTGTAACAACTGGACCGTTAAAAGTGGGTTAGATGTTACAGAATGAGATACTTCCGAACCGCGCCATCCCTTTGTCTCAATCTGTAACATCTGGGACCGATTTTGCCGAGTTATTGTTACAGATCGAGATTTTCCCTTGAGGGGGATTTGAATGTCTCGATCTGTAACAGATAGACCGGAAAACGGGTTCCAACTGTTACAGATCGAGATGTTTTGGGGCCGCGGCTGAGCCATCGTGGCGACTTGACGTTTGCCCAGATAAAACCTGCCAAAATAAACCTGTCCCCTTTTTGGCAGGTTTTAGGGCTCCCAGGGGCAGGGGGCTTCGATGTGGATGCGCTCGCCGGTTACGGGATGCGTGAAGGATACGCTGTGGGCGTGGAGCATGAGGCCACAGGGGCGCGGCGTTCCGTACAGGTCGTCGCCAACCAGGGGATGATGCTCGCTTGCCAGGTGCACGCGGATCTGGTGTTTGCGGCCGGTGAGCAGCTCAACATCGATATACGAACGGGTGGGCAGGCCTCGACGGCTCTTAAGGCGCTTGAGCACCTTGACGTGCGTCTGCGACGGCTTGCCGCTGGTGCCGACGCGCATCTTGCGGCTATCGTGGCGGTCGCGGGCGATGGGCTTGTCGATGAGCTTTTCGTTCCAGTCGATCTTGCCCTCGGCGAGCGCCAGATAGTGCTTTTCGAAGGCGTGGTCGATGACCATCTGGTCAAAGGCGGGCTGCGTCTGCTTGTCGAGCGAGAACAGCACCACGCCGGTGGTGTCGCGGTCCAAGCGGTTGAGCGGCTGCATGTCGGTCGCGGCAAAGCCGTCGCCCATCGCCAGCAAAAGGTCGCTGGC
The DNA here is from genome assembly GCF_052118785.1 of Collinsella sp. LCP21S3_A9. Lineage (NCBI taxonomy): Bacteria > Bacillati > Actinomycetota > Coriobacteriia > Coriobacteriales > Coriobacteriaceae > Collinsella > Collinsella sp. LCP21S3_A9. The sequence continues at coordinate 42,116 of NZ_JBQKGN010000005.1, forward strand.
ATAGTCGGTAAGCGTGCGCTCGCCGGTGCCGTCGCCGTGGACGATCATGCCGGCGGGCTTATCGATGGCCATGAGCCAGGCGTCGCAGTAGAGGACTTGAGGTTCTTCGTTCACGTGTAAGCCTTTCGGTTAGCTAATTCCCACAAACATGCAGCCCGAAGTGGCGCCGCGCAGGCGGGTGGCGGGCTTACGGCCGGCCTGCGCGGCCTCGACGGCGCGACGGACGCGTGCGACGGCGCGGCCAATCTCATCGGCCTCGAGCAGGGTTCCGTCGACCATGAGACGGCGCACGCCGGCGTCGAGCAGCTGTGGAACCTGCGGTGTGAGGTCGATGGGGTAGGCGTCGTACAGGCGCGAGCGGCCGTGGATGTCGGTACGCACCGGCATGACCTTTCCGTCGATATTCTTGAGCGACAGCTTGCGGGCGCGCAGACGGCAGTGGGCGCAATCGTGGATGCAGCCATTGGCCACCTGCAGGATGCAGTGCTCGCTCGTCATAACGCGCGGGCGGCCGAAAACGGTGATGCCCAGGGCCGCGGGCGCGGAGGTACCAAGCGAGATGATCTCGTCGAGCGTGATCTCGGGCGAGAGCCAAAACGCCCCGGCTCCGCGCTCGGCGAGTGCCTCCATGCAAGGCGTGTTGTGCACGGGCAGGCAAGAGCGAATCTCGGCCGTGGCACCAACCTGGGCGGCCAGGGCAAGCTCAGAGATGTTGCCAATAGCGACCGTGGCACCGGCAACGACCCACGGGTCGACGCGCGCGTGGTCGACGGCGCGGCAGACCTCATCGAGCACGGGAACAATACCCTGCTCAAACGCATCGGCGGGGGAGAGCTCGGCCGCATCGAGCGCGTCGGTGGTCATGTAGATGCGCGCGGCTCCCTCCGCGCGCGCTGCCTCGGCGGCCTCGAGCGAGGTGACGGTGGCGCAGATCTGAGGCTCATCGCGGTAGTGCTCGGGCGCGGGGCGGGAATCACTGGTGACAATCGCCGGCAGCTCGAGCGTGTGGGCGCGCTCCTCGTAAGGCGCCAAAATGGCCTCCTCGAGCGCCTTGCAAGCGGCGGCGCGAACCTTGTGCACAGCGGAGAAGCCCATGCCACAGCCCTCATCGAGCGCCACGTCAAAGCTCGCGGCCTCAAAGGGCGAGGAACCCATGCGGCCCACATGCTCCACCAGATCGGATGCCTCGACGGCGCGGGTCTTGGCGGCCTCGACGGTAAAGCCGGTGGCGGTGGCGGTGAGCGTGGGGTCGTCGCAGCAGGTGAGCGTGACGGTAAACGGCTCGCCCAGACGCGCCGCGACGGACACGTCTACGGCGCGGCGGCGTAGCACGTTGCGCTTGAGCGCAGCGCCGGCAGCGTCAATGGCGCGCTGACTGCGAATCACACGCACGCGGCAGCCCTCGGGCATACTACGGGGCACGCGGCACTCGATGATGTCGCCGGCGGCGGCATCATCGATAGCGATGGTGGTCAGGAATTGGTCGAGCTCATCGTCGTGACGAAGCTCCAACAGGTCGCCCTTGCCCACGGGCTCAAACAGCTCAATGCGGGCGATGGCGGCGCGGCGACGACGGTCGTCGGGTTTGAGCCCGCGCACGTCGCGGTTGGCCAGACGGCTGCCCAGCACCGTGCCCACAATCTGGCCGCGGTTGTTGGAGCGCTCGTAACTCATCATCTCGTCGCCCGAGGTGCCGTCCTGATAGGCGTGCGTAAAGTCGCGGTTAAAGCAGCGCTTGAGTTGGCGCTGGCGAGCGGCGTCCTCGTCCTTATCTACGACGGCCCCGGCCAGCATGTCATCGATCTGATGACGATACACATCGACGATGGAGTACACGTAATCGGGCGCCTTCATACGGCCCTCGAGCTTGAGCGATGCGGCGCCGGCGTCATACAGGCGGCGAACAAGCTGTGAAGTGTTGGTGTCGCGCGGGCATAGCGCGCGCTCGCGACCGGCGGGGGAGAGCGTGCGGCCGTTCTCGTCGATCAGCTCGTAGGGCAGACGGCAGGGCTGAGCGCACATGCCGCGGTTGGCCGAGCGCCCCGCCATGGCAAAGCTCGAGAGCAGGCACAGGCCCGAGTAGCAAAAGCAGATGGCGCCGTGGCTAAAGACCTCCAGGTCAACGTCGGGCGCGGCGTCGTGGATGGCGGCGATCTCGTCGATGGAAAGCTCGCGCGAGAGGGTCACGCGGTCGGCGCCCTGCTCGCGGCACCAGATGGTTCCACGGTCATCGTGGATGTTCGCTTGGGTCGAGATATGGGTCTCGATGCCGGGCATGGTGCGCTTGACCTCAAAGAACAGGCCCCAGTCCTGGATAATGAAGGCGTCGGCGCCCAGCGTGGAGCAGCGGTGGATGAGCTGCAGTGCATCGCTCATCTCGGACTGCTTGATGACGATGTTGACCGTGACGTAGACGCGCGAGCCGGCCAGGTGCGCGGCGCGGCAGGCCTGCTCAAAGGCCTTATCGGTAAAGTTGGTGGCCTTGCGGCGGGCGTTGAAGCTGCCCATGCCGCAGTAGATGGCGTCTGCCCCGGCGGCGAGCGCGGCGGCAAAGGGCTCCGGGCCTCCGGCGGGGGCCAGAAGCTCGGGCCTGCGGTTGGTGGTTCGGCTGGCGGTTGCGGTCATATCCTGCCTTTCAAAATGCTCAGATACTCAAAAGTATAGTGGCGCCGTCGCGATGGGCGATGCCCGCAGCCTAAGCAGGACAAAGTCTTCAGTAGCCTGGGCTGGCTGACCCCGTGGAGAACCGTTCAGCGGTTCGGGGAAACCGTTGGGCGATAAAATATTATCGCAATCTGATAATTATCTTGCATCTGGCAAAATCATCCCCTACTATCCCAATCAAGCGCGGTGTTCAGACCGAACTGTGCCTCCCGGTGCGAACGCCGCGCTCACGCTCTCTATTTGATCGTAAGGAGAAAAACATGAGCAAGACCGTCGTGTCTTCCGATAACGCGCCCGCAGCCATCGGCCCGTATTCTCCCGGTATCCAGACCGGCAACATGGTGTTCCTGTCCGGCCAGCTGGGCATCGATCCCGCGACCGGTAAGCTGCCCGAGGGCATCGAGGCCCAGGCCAAGCAGTCCCTCGCCAACGTCGAGGCCCTGCTGACCGCTGCCGGCGCTACGTTTGCCGATGTCGTCAAGACCACGGTCTACCTGGCTGACATCGCCGACTTTGCCGCCGTGAACGAGATTTATGCCTCCAAGTTTGAGGCCCCGTTCCCCGCGCGCAGCGCTTTCCAGGTTGCCGCTCTTCCGGCTGGCGGTCTGGTCGAGATCGAGGTCGTCGCCGCTCTCTAAGGCGTTGGCAACAACTAAACATGACATGCAAAAAGACCCTGCAGCGCGTGTGAGCTGCAGGGTCTTTTGTCACGTGACGGATCGCTTGCGGAGCCACCAAGGGCAGTCTTTTTGGGACGGGGCCATTTTAGCTACCCCTATATGCAGGATTGATTTTACTTGCGGCTCATCGAAATCGTGGGCAGAGGGAGGGTAGCTAAAATAGCCCCGTCCCAAAAAGACTGCCCGCGCTCCATTTTGCTCGTTAGCCCTCCTTGCGGACTTTTTGCAGGTAGCGGTAGACGCTGGGCTCCGAGATGCCCAGTGCGGTGGCAGCGCAGGCAACAGCGCCCTTGAGCATAAATACGCCGTTGCCGTTAAGGTGGCGAATAACGTCCACGCGATCGGCCTGCCCAAGCGAGGCGACATCCTGGCCGCGGCTTTCGAGCAATTCGGAAATGCTGTGGTCGATGAGCTCCTGTGTAGACTCCGAAAGAATTTCGACCTCGATAGACGCGGGCTCCGCCTGCCTTGGTGCAGCGTCGAAGCAGGCCATGAGCTGCTGAGCCATGGCGTTGATGGAGCGTACCGTGGAAAGATCGGTGTTGACGCAGAGCATGCCGACGATCTCGTTATCCTCGCGAATAAAGTACGTTGCGGATTCCAACGCCTTGCCACCAGCACCGCGCCCCTCGTAGCCCGTAATAAACGGCAGGTCGCGATACTTGGGATCGTGCATGATCTTGAGTGCCAGATCGGTGGCGGGACCGCCGACCTTGCGGCCGCTCACGATGCCGTTGCGGATATCGACGATGGCGTGGTCGGGATCCGAGAAATCGTGCAGCACGATTTCGCTGTTTTTGCCGAGTATCTGCTCCAGGAAATCGACCATCGGCAAAAAGCGACGTACAGTCTCGTTCACGGGCAACTCCTTTGGATGAAATCGGAAGTTTCATAACAATTTTTTCTCATGGTAACACGGTGTCTATTGACTCGTATATTCGCAGGTACATTGCGTAATACAGACGAACGGTAGGATTTTGGCGGTAAGCGGTCGACCAAAAGAAAAGTTAGATGTTATTTTGACCAGACACTTTCCTGACCTGCGGAAATGCGTTGTCTCAGCTGAAAAATAGTCTGATAACAAAAAATTATTATTGAGAATGAGAAAGAGCACCGACATCATTCAGGTGGCGCTCATTCTTTCGGCAATCGACACGGCCCTTCAGGCCTTCGCTCCTTTCCGTCGCATCGGCGGCGGCCTGCCCATCGTCATGGGCGTCTCGTTCGCGTTCCTGCCGGCCCTGCAGGCTATGGGTGCCTCGGGCTTTAGCTTTGGTGCGCTGCTGGGCGGCGAGATTGTCGGCGGTGCCGTCGCGGTCCTCTTTGGTCTGGCCTACAGCAAGATTAAGTGGCTGTTCCCGCCCGTCGTGACCGGTACGGTCATCTTCTCCATCGGCGTCTCGCTGTATCCCACGGCCGTCAAGTATATGGCCGGCGGTATGGGTACGCCGCTGTGGGGCACCCCGCAGGCCTGGTGCGTCGCTCTTATCACCTTCGCCGTGGTCTTCGCGCTTGCCAACTTTGGCAAGGGTACGTTCAAGCTGGGATCTGTGTTCTTTGGCATGATCGTTGGCATGATCGTCTCCATCCCCTTTGGCATGATCGACTTCTCTAGCGTCGCCACCGCTCAGGTCTTCGCCCTTCCCAAGCTCATGCCCTACGCACTCGAGTTTGATCCCGAGGTCTGCATTACCCTCGCCGTCGTGTTCCCCATGGTTGCCATCCAGGTTATCGGCGATGTCTCCGCCGCCTGCCTGGGCTCCATCGACCGCATGCCCACCGAGCGCGAGCTCTCCGGCGCTATCGTGTCTCAGGGCCTCACCTCTATGGTCGGCGGCCTGCTGGGCGGTCTTCCCACCAGCGCCCTTGGCCAGAACGTGGGCATCATCTGCTCCAACAAGGTCGTCAACAAGTGGGTCTTTGTGATCATCGCGTCCGTCTTTGCCATCGCCGGCCTGTTCCCGCAGCTTTCTGCCGTCCTTTCCGCTATCCCGCAGCCTGTCATCGGCGGCGCGACCGTCGGCGTCTTTGGCACCATCACCATGAACGGCGTGCGCATGTTCACCCGCGAGGGCCTTACGCAGCGCACCACCACCATCGTCGGTACCTCCGTCGTCTTTGGCCTGGGTATCTGGATGGCCAGCGGTTGCCTTGCCGGCGAGGGCATGCCCACCTGGGTGTCCACCGTCATCGGCTCCAATGCCGTAACCCCCACCGCCATCATGGCCATTGTCCTTAACCTGATCCTTCCGCAGACGCTGGTCGTGGCTCAGCACATCGATGCTGCCAAGGACGCTGCCGTGGATCTGGTCTTGCCCGAGAGCAAGAAGTAACCAATTTGGTGCTATTCGTCGGCGGACGCATCGCCTCGTCCGCCGACGCCATGCGGCGCCAAGCCGCACTTCAAAGGGTTTGTCCCGTGGGTAAAATAAGGCTGACGGCAGCCCAAGTGGTGAAGAGCTGGGCAGTGTCGTTGTTTAGATTAAGGGGTCGATGCCTTAACGGCGTCGACCCCTCTTTTTATGCTTCGGACGCTGCTTGAGTGCCTCGGAAAGTCCGATGAGCGCTGTGAGGAGCGAGACCAGAGCGGTCAGGAGCTTCCGGAACGGTCCGTGTGCGGTGGTGTACCGCCCCTTTTGCGTGCGCCGCTTGTCGAATTACGTTATAGCTAGCTATATTATCGGAAAGTATAATATAGCTAGCTATAACGTAAAGGAAGCTGAGGGTCCGTCCTGTGTTGTTGGTGACGGGGCTTTGCCCGATCGCGTGGTCTTTAGCATTTGCGGTTGAGTGCTCCGTGGATGTTGAGTGGTGGCTGGAGTAGAGCGACGAGTTGAGCGAACGCAGGAGCGGGCGCCGAGGCCTCGTTACTGAAAATTCATTTGTTAAACCTGGCAACCGTGGGTAGAATGAAGTCGACGGCAGCCCAAGGGTGATAGCTGGGCAGCGCCGTTGCTTTGATCAAGGGGTCAATGCCTTAACGGCGTCGACCCCTCTTGTTTTGCTTCGAACGCTGCTTGAGTGCCTCGGTAAGTCCGATAAGCGCCGTGAGGAGCGAGACCAAAGAGGTCAGGAGCTTCACGAAATCAATCAGATCGGTCATGGGCATCACCTCCCGTCGCATGGAGGGCGCTGCCCGGCGCATGGAACTGCCGTCAACAATAACTAGTCTATCAAACTGCAGCCATAAATACGAATATATGTTCGATAATAACAGCGATCTGACCATCTCAAAACGCAGCTTTACGCAAGGATGCCGGGTAGCCGCGCTGGGCGATTTCATGTCCGCACGAGCGCCTATCCTTACGGCAATGTAGCCGCCTATGTAGCAAGCGGCAGGCAACGGAGAGAGGCCATAACCGTGTCAGCTGAAAAGACGCCGGGTATCTCGGCTATCGATACGACAAACTTTGCGCGCCAGATCGTGCTGGACTTTGAGTTTGCGCCGGTGCCAAAGCAGCGCCAGCGCCGTGGACTGCGCAATGAGATTATCGAGGTCGGCGCCGTCAAGCTCGATTACCACGGCAACGTTATGGGCGAGTTCTCACAGTTTGTGCAGACGGAATTTACCGAAGGCGTTGCGTTTCCCGTCCGCGAGCTTACGGGGATATCGGCCGTGGATACCGCGATGGCCGATCCGCTCTATGTGGTGATCAAAAGGCTCAGCGATTGGATCGGCCGCTACTCCGCCCAGGTGGTTTGCTGGAGCGGGACGGACCGTCGACAGCTTTTGACCGAGTGCCAGGCAAAGCACATCGACCTTTCCGCATTTCCTACGGACTGGGCCGACCTGCAGGCGTTCTACACCTCGATCATGGACGTGGGCAGCCACGGGCGCGTCTCGTTGGGCGACGCGGCAACGTGGTTTGGCATCGAGTTCGACGAGTCGACGGGCCATGCCCACAGCGCCCTAGCCGATGCGCGCGTGACCGCCAAGCTGCTCAAGCAGGTGATGGACGGGGACTACCACGTGAGCCCGCGCGCCCAGGAAGTCCGCCAGCGGTGGGGGATGGGCGAGCGAGCCGAGACGTGTCTTTCTAGCAAGTGCCCCGAGCTGGGCGACCTGCTGCTGAAGCTGAAGGCGGAGGGGAGGTAGGGGGCACCCTCCGCCCATGCTGGTGCGGTGCCTTACTGCCTGGCAGTTCCTGATGTCGGCAGGTGGCTGCCGCAGTGGCCTATCACGATCAGCTGCGCCTCATTATCAAAACAAAAGTGCAGGTGGAATGGATTACGGCGGTTGCGACCGTTGCCCTTAAGTGCGCTGGCGAGGCTGCATAAGTTAGAAACCGATTGTGTCGGTTAACTTTGCTGGCGTTCTTTGCGCCATTCATGGGCATCCCAGAGGTATTCGACTAGTGTCGCCGAACTTCCTACAGCAAGTTTTGCGTGTCTTATGGTCAGCCCCTTGTAGCTGTCGGCTTTACCGTGACCTGTTCCATATGGGTTACGCAGCTCAGCAATACCGCCGGCGATGTTGCCGAGGCTGCTGAGGATGCGCTTCATGATCCCTCCCGCCGGAAGGTCAGCGTTAATATCGTCTGTCTCAATGCCGAGGCACTTCATCGTTTCCTTGACAAGCTGCGATACGCCCCAATTGCCCCCATAGTCTCTATTGTTCTCTTCAAGGATTGTCTTGCAACAACTTTCGATCAGTTCCTTGGACTTACCAATTGCTTCAGTTGGATTGGTCTCTCGTGATGAAAAGAGGGCATCGATTTGTTGACGCATGTAGTCGCTCGTGAAATGGGTCTCAAGTTCCTCACGTTGTGCGAGAACGGAAATGCCCGCCCGCTCTCGCCTCGCAACGGGCTTGCATTTTTCATAAAGAAAATGATGGTCCTTAGCGTCGCGGGCAGTGGAAGTGCCATCCATTTCGCTGGCGTATTCAGGCTGTGCCTCATAGTAATCAAACAGGTCGCATAGCAACTTTGTTCCGTACACATCAGATTCTTCTTCGATGTACTTGGTGAGAGATTTTCCTTTCGATAAGTCGTAATGAGCACAAAGTGCAACGCCAATGCTGCTTTTAGTAAAAGTGTCGAAGGAGCTTGTTGTGAAATTAAGAACATAGCCGCCACGGTTGAAGAGTCTGAGGAACAGCCCTTTTTCAATTTCGGTCATAGCCATTTTTCTCGCCTTGCAAAACACCTGATACTTTCTTGATGAGGCATTATAAGGAGACGATGCAAGCTTTCCCAGAGTGGGCGTCACCGCTCGTTGAATCGTGTGCAAGATTATCTGAACGAAAAGCTATTATGTGCAATCCTAGTAGCTCTCTTTTGAGCAGCTGTCTTCGCTTGCCCAGATGGGCCATATGCCTTGAAGCAGCCTCTCTCTGCCTCCTAACATCTCGAGAACCGTAATTGATCCACTATGGTTTCACTTCAATGATTGCTGTGTATGTCGCAGCGTACTCAATACAGTTCTTTTATTATGCTTTGCGTCGCGCGCTTCTACATGCTCTTTAATCTGCGCAAATAATCGTCCTGCTCCATTTTATTGGAGCCAATTGCATTGCCTGCTTATCTGCACCAGACGGCTATTTCCCTGTGCCCTTTGCTAGAATCGTAAGCACATTTGTATTGCATCATGCAATCGCGGAGGTTTCCATGAAGTACGCCGACCTTATCGACGGTGAGGCCACCCCGAGCGAGCTCAGAAGCTTCCTCGTGGACGGCGAGAACGTGGCAGTGACCATTCGCATTCCCAAGAACATGCGCGACGCCGCCAAGGAGGCGGCAGCTCTCAATGGCGTCAGCTTCACGTCCCTCGTGAAGACGAGCCTCATTGAGTATTTGTCCAAGAAGGAGAACTAACGATGGCAGATATCCGCAAGCTCGAGAGTGAGCTTTGGGAGGCGGCAGACGAATTGCGTGCCAACTCCAAGCTGACGAGCCAGCAGTACTGCATGCCGGTTTTGGGCCTCATCTTCCTGCGCTATGCATGGGGTCGTTTCAAGCGCGCCGACGAGCAGATCGAAGCTGAGCGTGCCGCCATCACGGGTCGCAAACCGCCCAAGCAGGCAGCGGACTACTCCGCCAAAGGCGCGATGTTCATCCCCGAGAAGGCCCGCTACGACTACTTACTCAACCTGCCCGACGGTGCCGACATCGGCAAGGCGGTCAACGAAGCCATGGCAAGTATCGCTGCCATTAACCCTTCGCTCGAGGGCGTCCTTCCCGACACCTACGCCGAACTTGGCAATGACCTGTTACGCAGCGTCATCCGCGTCTTCAACAACCCTGCCCTCGACGAGGAGGGTGATGATATCATCGGCCGCATCTATGAGTACTTCCTCGGCAAGTTTGCTCCTGCGGTGGCTAGCGACGATGGCGTTTTCTTCACGCCCAAGTCGCTCGTCCGTATGATCATGAACGTCATCGAGCCCTCGCGTGGCAAGATGCTCGATCCCGCTTGCGGCTCGGGTGGCATGTTCGTTTCTGCCAGCGACTATGTGCGCGAGCAGGGTGGCAACCCCGCCGAGACCATGATGTTCTACGGACAGGAGAAGGTCGACTACAACGCCAAGCTTTGCCTCATGAACATGGCTGTCCACGGCATGCAAGGTAACATTAAGTCGGGCGATGACGCCAACACCTTCTATAACGATGCCCATGCGCTCGACGGCAAGTGTGACTTTGTGGCCGCCAACCCGCCCTTTAACGTGGATAAGGTGAAGCACGCAAAGGCTCTGGACGCTGGGCGCCTGCCGCTTGGCGCGCCGAAGGCAAACAAGAAAGAGGAGGTGTCCGCAAGCGGCGCCAACTACCTCTGGATCAACTACTTCTACTCCTATCTCAAGGACACGGGGCGTGCGGGCTTCGTCATGGCGTCCTCTGCCACCGACTCCAACTCCGAGCGCGCCCAGCGTCGCAAGCTCGTGGAGACCGGCCACGTGGACGCGATGATCTACGTGGGCAACAACTTCTTCTACACCAAGAGCCTGCCGTGCACGCTGTGGTTCTTCGACAAAGGCAAGTCCGAGGAACTGCTCGATAAGGTCCTGTTCATCGACGCCCAACGCTATCACACTGCCGTTTCCACGACGCTCAACGAGTGGACGCCCTGGCAGCTGAAGAACCTCTCCGCCATCGTCTGGCTCTATCGCGGCGAAACGGGCAAGTACCACGATCTCATTGAGGCGTACAAGGACCGTGCGGCTGAGGTTGCGCCGCTGTTTGGTGGCGACGCGGCGGAGAAGCTCTTGGGTATCGACGGCGTCGAGGATTTCGCCATTGCGCACGAGGTGATGCTGGGGGCCATCGAGGCTCAGAAAGACGCCGCTAAGGCAGAAGTCGATGCCCTACCCAAGCGCGAGCAGAAAAAGCGCCGCGAGACCCTAACCGAGGTGACGGAGAGGATGGAGTCTGCGGCAATCGAGATTGGCGAGGCTGTATGGCTCACCGAGAAGTTTGGCGAGGGCGAGTACGCTGACGTGGCCGGCCTCTGCAAGGTAGCTAAACGCGCCGAGATCCGGGGCGACCAGTCTGCCGAGAAAAGCTCCTGGAGCCTGACCCCGGGTGCCTACGTGGGCGTGCCGCCCGTCGAGGACGACGGTGTGGACTTCCATGAGCGCATGGCCGAGATTCACTCGGAGTTGCTGGAGCTGCAGCGCCAGAGCAATGGTCTCATGGCCGTCATCGACCACAACTTCCAGGAGCTGGGGCTATGAGTTGGCAAGAATCACCCCTGGGCGCGATTGCCGACACGCAGCTTGGCAAAATGCTGGACGCAAAGAAGAACGAGGGCGATTACCATCCCTATCTAGGAAACGACAATGTCCAGTGGGATGGTATCGACCTGTCTGAGGTCAAGGAAATGCGTTTCAAGGAATCCGAACTCTCGAAGTTTGCACTTAGGAGCGGCGATTTGCTTATCTGCGAGGGTGGAGATCCGGGTCGCTGCGCGATTTGGAATTCGGACGAGGAGATGTTCTACCAAAAGGCCCTTCATAGAGTCCGTGCTCATGAGGGCGAATTGGACAACTGGTACCTCTATTACTTTTTGGTTCACATCGGCTCGACCCAGGAAATCCGTCAGTACTACACGGGTGGTGCGACCATCAAACACCTTCCTGCAGCTGCGCTCAATCGAGTGAAGGTACGCTATCCGGACCTGTCTACGCAGAAGCGCATCGTTGGCGTGCTCTCTGCCTATGACGAGCTGATTGAGAACAACCGCAGACAGATTAAGCTCCTTGAGGAGGCCGCCCAGCGTCTCTACAAGGAGTGGTTCATCGACCTCAGGTTTCCCGGCCATGAGGCTGTGCGCATTGTCGACGGCCTCCCCGAGGGGTGGAAGAAAGGCAACCTACTCGATTGCGTTGATTTCTTCAGGGGGAAATCATATACATCCGACAATCTCGATGATTCGGGAAAGATGCGACTTGCCAATCTAAATAACATTGCGGCTTACGGTGGCTGGTCTTTTGGCGCTGAAAAGCCCTATAAAGGCGTCTATAAAGCCGACCAGTTGATTTCGTCTGGTGACGTAATTATGGCTGTTACTGATATGACGAAAGAGCGCCGTCTTGTTGGACATGTCGCACGAGTTCCGAAGCGGGCGGACGGCTTCTTGATGTCGATGGATTTAATTAAACTTGTCCCAAAGGGTGTAACTGCAAGCTATCTCTATGCCACTTTAAGGTTTAGCGGTGCGGCGGAAATGATAGCCACGCTTGCCAATGGCACGAATGTGCTCCATCTCAAGCCGGATACGTTGAGCCGCATCAGTTTTGTCAGCCCTGATTGCGAGACGCAGGAACGGTTCTCCATCGTCTCCGAATCGCTGTTTGCTATGTGTGAACATCTTGAACAGAAGGCCGCTTTGGCTCACGAGGCGCGCGACCGCCTGCTTCCCAAACTCATGTCCAGGGAAATCGAGGTGTAGCGATGGACTGCGAAAAGACGCTCGAGATGGGTCTCAACTTCGACCCTGTCAATTGGCCCAACCTATGTGAGGCTAACGACGTGATTCCGCTTGACTTGAAATATCGTCCGGCAGATGCCCTGACACGGAATGGGGGAAGGCAATGACTAGCCGTTACTCCGAGGAGGAAGCTGTCCAAAAGCCCGCGGGTGAGTTGCTGCGCTGTATGGGATGGGACGTCCACTATTGCTTCGACGATGAGGTTCTCGGCCCCTGTGGCACGCTGGGCCGCGACTCCTATAAGGATGTCCTTCTCAAGCGCGATCTCATGAACGCGTTGGTTGAACTGAACGAGCATCTCACCGAGGCGGAATGCGCCGAGGCTGCGGCAACCTTGGAGCAGGTCTTCGTCGGCGATTCGCTGCTCCAGACTAACGAGGCAAAGTATAAGATGCTTCGCGACGGCATACCGGTGAAGAAGGTTCAGGCCGATGGCTCCACGCGTACCGAGCTTGCACAGGCTTTCGACTTTGAACATCCAAAGATGAACCGCTTTGTGGTGGCAGAGGAGCTGTGGGTGAAGGGCCCCATGCATCGACGTCGCTGCGACCTGGTAGGCTTCGTCAACGGTGTGCCGCTGCTGTTTGTCGAATTCAAACGTCACGACAAGGACGTGTTGCGCGCGTACGAGGACAACTACACCGACTACCAGGACACCATTCCCCAGATTTTCTATTACAACGCCTTTGTGATGCTCTCCAACGGGCTGGAGTCCAAAATCGGAACGTTGGGCAGCTCCTATGAGTTCTTCGGTGAATGGAAACGCCTGAGTGAGGGCGACGCTGGCAGTGTTGCGCTCGAGACCATGCTGAGGGGCGTGTGCGCCAAAGAGACGCTGCTCGACCTCTTCCAGAACTTCATCCTGTTTGATCATTTCGACTCGCCGGCCGCCAAGATCCTGGCGCGCAATCACCAGTACCTGGGCGTGAACGAAGCCGTACGTGCATACTCTGAGCGTGAACTGCGCAATGGCAAGCTCGGCGTCTTCTGGCACACGCAGGGCTCGGGCAAGAGCTACTCGATGGTTTTCTTGGCCGAGAAGATTCGTCGAACGCAATCGGGGTCTCCGACGTTTCTAGTGCTCACAGACCGCGATGAGCTAAACAAGCAAATTAGTGAGACGTTCGAAAGCTGCGGCTGCCTGGCGGGTATCCCCGCCGAGCGCTGCCGTGCCACGAGCGGCAAGGACCTGGTGGAGAAGCTCAAGGGTAATCCGAGCTATATTTTCTCGCTTATCCAGAAGTTCAACCAGCCTGACGCCGAGCCCATCGTGCCCGACCACGATATCGTCGTGCTCTCCGACGAGGCGCACCGGTCCAATAACGGCATCTTCGCCGAGAACATGGTGAAGCTACTGCCAACGGCGTCGCGCCTGGGCTTTACGGGAACACCAATTCTTGCTTACGACAACCTAACGTCCAGGACCTTTGGCGGCTATGTTTCAGTCTACGACTTCAAGCGCGCCGTCGAGGACGGTGCCACAGTACCGCTCTTCTATGAGAACCGTAGCGACCAGCTCGGCATCGAGAATCCGGAGATCAACGACGAGCTGCTCCAAGCCGTTGAAGATGCTGACCTCGACGCCGACCAGACCGAGAAGGTGCAGGCCCAGCTCAATCACGGCGTTCATATCATCATGGCCGAGCCGCGCCTGAGGGCCGTGGCCCGCGACTTCGTCTCCCATTACACGAACATATGGGAGTCGGGTAAGGCCATGTTCATCTGCGTGAACAAGGTTACCTGCGTGATGATGTACAACTACGTGCAGGAGTATTGGGCCGAGGCGCTCGACGAGGAGCGCGCAAAGCTTGCCGGCATGGACCAGCAGCAGGCCATGGAGCAGCGCCGTAAAATCGCCTGGATGGAATCCACCGAGATGGCGGTCGTGGTGAGCCAGGAGCAGAACGAGATCGATCGTTTTCGCAAGTGGGGACTCGACATAGTGCCACATCGCCAGAAGATGGAGGAGCGCCAGCTAGACGACGAGTTCAAGGATGCCAACAATCCGTTCCGTATCGTCTTCGTATGCGCCATGTGGCTTACCGGCTTCGATGTGAAGTCGCTCTCTGCCATGTACTTCGACAAGCCACTCAAGGCCCATAGTCTCATGCAGGCTATCGCACGCGCCAACCGCGTGAGCAAGGGCAAGAGCAACGGCCTCATCATCGACTATGTCGGCGTCGTGAAGGCCCTGAGGAAGGCCCTGGCCGATTATACCGAGAACCCCGATGACGGACACGGAGTCGATCCGGTGGTCGACAAAGACGAGCTACTTGCGAAGATTTCTGAACTTACGGACGACGCTGTCTCGTTCGTGTCGTCACTGGGCTACGAGCTCGAATCCCTACTGACAGCAGAGGGCTTCGACAAGGTTGCAGAGATCAAGAACGCCGCAGACTGCGTCTCGCAGTGCGACGAGGCAAAGAAACGTTACGGTGTCATGTGCCGTGAGCTGTTCACCCTGTACAAATACGTGAGCCGACGCGAGGTGGGCGAGGAACTGCTGGCCAAGCGCGACGCCCTGCGCGCCGTCTTCAACCACATCAATGCTCACAGGGCCAGTGCTGACACAACCGAGCTCATGGTCCAGCTGCAGGGCATCGTGAGCGAACATGTGGTGGTCAGCGAGGCCGCCGAGGGGCTCAAAACTGCTACCAAGTTCGATATCAGTAGTATCGACTTCAACAGGCTTTCGCAGGAGTTTGCCAGGGCCAAGCGCAAACACCTCATCATTGACGACCTGCGTTCTGTCATAGAAGGGCGCCTTGAGACCGCGCTGAGGGGCAATCCCAGACGCATCGACTACTTCGAACGCTACGAGCGGATTATCGAGAGCTACAACTCCGAGCAGGACAAGGCGATGATCGAGAAGACGTTCAACGACCTCATCAACCTCTCTCGCGATCTCGATGACAAGCAGAGGGAGTATGTGCGCGAAGGCTTCCAGAATCAACAGCAGATGACGGTATTCGAGATGCTGTTCAAGGACACATTGACGCCTGCTGAGATCAAGCAGGTCAAGAACGTAGCCATAGAGATGGTTTCCATCATCGAAGAACGGCTTACCAACATGGTGCGCTGGACGGAGAAGACTGAGACTCGCGACATTGTGAGGCTTATCGTGCGCGACGAGGTATACAAGCTTCCTGAGTCTAGTTATCCCGATGAAGCATTGCCCGGATGTATTGAGGAGATATTTAACTACTTCTATGGCATGGACCGCGCGGCATAGTTGTTGGAGGATGCAATGACGATTGGCTTGCAAAAGTGTTTAGATAACCGCGAAGGCTTTCTCGTTACGGGAACTCATGACGAGCTGGCCGAGCTCGTATTCTCAGATGAGTCGGATGAGTACGCCTTTGTGGGCGCTCGCGGTTTCTTTGACACCGGCAAGAAGCGCAGTCTTATTCCGGATGGTTACATCCTGCGCGGCGCCTTTGAGCTCGGGGACATCTTGTCTGGGACCTCGCTTTTTCTCATGCTTTATGTTTTCGCACGACCCGGCTTCGGAGAGTGTCGATTTTCGACGCTCAAGCTCAAGAAACCGCTTGTCGCCAAGGCACGTGGCTCGCGCAGGACTGACAATCTCTGCAAGATTCCGGCCGATCGATTCAGCGACGATTATCTCGCATATCTTCGGGCGGTCGAAGATTATGCAAATGGAGGGACTCCCGACTGCCCGTCTAAGTGTGGAGCTTTTTTCGGTATGCCTCCAAGCGAACTTATAGAAGGAAGATTTACCCCCGCGTTCTATTCTCCTCGAAATCGTAAGATACGTAGCACGCTTGCGAGTTCAAAGACCGTAGAGCTTTCGGAAGTCGCCAACATTCTTATGCCGCGAAAGGTTACTGACGCCGCCAGAAACGTCTTGGTTCTCAGGCCAAGAAACATTAGATTCCCAGTTGATCTTGACTCATTGGAGCGGGGCGAGGCAACAACGGTGCCCCTGCGCAAGGGTGATATTGTCATGTGCCTCATTGGCGAGGAGAATCACGCCATCGTCTTTGACCGCGATGGGCAAGAGCCCGTTTATGCGGGCACGAGCATGGCTGTTATTCGTGCCAACGGGATATCTCCGGAGTACCTCTGCTTCTACCTTTCCAGCGATATCGCAAAGCAGGCCCTGTCATCGTTGGCAGGTGGCGTCATCATGAAGCGTCTAGCGCTTCGCGACCTCAGTGTTTTTCCCGTTGTCGAACCATCGATGGACGAGCAGTACTATCTCACCGAATATGCCATCCTGTCCGGACGTGCTCCGAGGAACTACCAAGACCTCGAAGGCCTAAAGGGTGCGGAACCGTCTGCGGCGGAAGAGATCCTTAACGCCGAAATCGCCGATAGGATTCAGGCATATAACGAGGAACAGTTACGCACTTTCCTTTCCTCGGACATCCGTGAGCTAAATACTTGTTTTTCGCACGGCGCTTATAAGGCGGCAATCATCCTTGCCGGCTCCATTCTTGAGGCGGTTCTTATCGACTGGATTTCCGAAATCAAGCACGTTAACTACTTTGTGGAAAAGTATATGGTGCGGGACAGGAAGAGCGGCAGGATGAAACCCGCGGCCCTTATCGACTACATCAACGAGATTAAGTATCTGGAGAGGCCTCGTTGGATGAAGGAGGCGGACATGGCTCACCAGATTCGCAAGAAGAGGAATCTGGTCCATGCGAAACTTTGCATCGCGGCGGATGAGGTGAACGAAGAAACCGCGCGTATGGTTATCGAGTATCTCGACAAGGTTCTTCGAACCAGAGGGGCACACTGTCTAGGCTGATTTTGCTGAACTACACTCTCTCGTACCAAGCATTCAACCATCTCTCATCAGCCCTTCCAAGCCGCATGTCGCTCGAAATGTCGACGCAATCGTTGCTGGGTGCCGGTACTTCGGCAATCAGGTCGCGGAAGGCGGGCATGTCGTGATTGGCGAGCCATCGGCCGTTGCATATGCCGTTGTGGTTGCCCAGTTTAGATCACTGACACCGTGTGGCCTATGTGGCCGCGCGCGACGGTGGCTAAGGGCTGCGGTATTGTCGTTTTGGCGACATTGGGGTGCGCAAGTCTATTTCCGCCCGTCTACACCCTCGCAATCCCGCGCGCAGCACTCAGCAGCTCGTACTCCCTCTCGCTCCACTGGCGCAGCTCGGCAGCCTCGATGGCGTCGCGGCACAGGTCCAGGAACACCTCGGCGCTCTCGCAGAAGCACTCGCGGGCAAAGGCGCCGGATCCGTCCGCAACGCACATGCCGTCTGCAAACAACTTCCAACTCGACGGCTCGCACGAGTCATCTCCGAGCAACTTGATCTGCAACACATGTGGATTGCCGGCGGCGCAGAGCTCTTCCTCGAGCTTCTGTACCGTAAAGCGCATCTGGTGGGAGAGGCTGCTCTTGACCATGGCCGAGGCATAGCCGCTCGGCTTGTCCAGAAGATGCATTCGTTTTGGCTTGGCTGCCAGGTTGTGGAAGTCGCGCTCGCTGCGCACGGAGAAATTGTCCATACGGACTCCTTTCATCGATGTTGGCAGGGCCACCGTGCCTCTTGGCCGGTTGGCGTCGGGATCGTGGAGCCAACTCTCTACCCCGACTCTGGATAAAACGCGCCCGCTCCTTGCGGGCACGATGGAGTCTATCAGCGCGCGCGGACACAAATCAAGCGCGCCTGCGAAATGATGTGCAGACGGCGCTTGATTACGCGGCAATTATTCGGCCAACATTCGGAAAAGTGTCGAAATCAGCCGTAAGAAAGTACGGAAAAATGTCGGAATCGGCACCTCAAAAGTACGGAAAAGTGTCGAATCTGACGGTCTCAACATTCGGAAAAGTGTAACCGGATAACAAAACAGCACGTAGAAGCTGGTGCTACATATGGACGTTTCAGCCGCCCTCAGCCCTCGCTACTCGTCCCCGTCGTTGGGGTCGCCCTTGAGGTTGTTGACGTCGAGGTAGTCGTTGCTCTCGTCCTCTTTTTGCTGCGTTGCCGATTCGGACTCGACGGGGCTGCGGAACAGCTGGAATCCCTCAAACGCAATGACGCCAAGTAGCACCACGACAATCGCTATAAAGATAATCTTTGCCACTGGATTGAAATCCAAAAAGCGCGGCGCCTCTTCCGCGGCGTAGTAGTCGCCATAATAATCGTCGTTGTCAGTGTGGCTATCGGTGTATGAGGATGTGGGCATAGCTTGCGCGTGGTCGTCCGGCTCGTATTCGGAAGCGGACGCAGCGACAAGTGGATTTACCGGCTCGCCGAGCGTCGGCGCGCCGGCAGATGTTTCGTCCAGATCGGCATCAGCCCAGGAATCGAAGGCGAGCTGACGGGTCGCAAAGTCGTCGAGATCTGCAACGCGCGGTTCGGGCGCAAGATGCTGCGCCGCGGCGATAAACGATGCCGTCTCGGAAGGATCGCCTGCCGAATGGGTTTTGCCGCTCATGGGCTCGTCGGCGGTCCAGGGGCGATCGCTCATCACGTCGTCGAGGCTCAACGCAAACAGATCGTCTTCGCCCTCGTCAAACGCGCGTTTCGCATGCCTGGCGGCAGAAGCGAAGCCTCCACGGCCGTTGCGCGATGCGTTGCTCGACCCCATCTTGTTCCATCCTTTCGAACTGTCTCGTCCTTCGATTATATGGAACTTGCCTTGCGGCCGAGTCTTGGATTCGTGCATTCCAGAACTCACGCCCAAAAAGGGGGGCGCAGGCGCGCTGACTATTTTTCGCCGGCGGCAGCCTTTGCCTCGTTGAGGTAGCTATAGAAGCTGTACTTAGAGATGCCAAAGAACTCGCAGGCACGCTCGCTCGACTTGGAAATGAGGAAGGCGCCGCGACGATCGAGGTAGCCAATGGCGCGAATGCGCTCATCTTTGGTCATAAGGGCTGCGGGCTTGCCCACGTATTGCTCGCACTCGCGCAGCAGATCTTCGAGCAAGTCGCCGATGGTTTTGGTAATGGGCTCGGGCTCGGTGTAGCCCGTGCCGTCGGTGCCGGTAAAGGCATCGAGCGAGCGCTCAAAAGCTTTCATGAGCGTAATGTCAAAGTTAATGCCCAAAATGCCGACGGGCTTGCCCTCGTCGTTGCGGATAAAGATGGTCGAGGACTTAAGCAGCTTGCCATCGGCGGTTTTGGTGAGGTATGGCTCGCGGTCGTGCACGTCGGTGGTGTCCTCGTGCATGGACTCAAACACAATATGGCTGGGACCGTCACCCAGTTTGCGTCCGCTTACATGGCCGTTTTCGATCACTACGATGGAGTGATCCACGTCCTCGGTCTCCAGGTCGTGGACGACGACTTCGCAGTTGGGGCCAAACTGGAGCGCCAGGCCGTGTGCAAGGCGCTTATAAAACTCAATCTGTGCGGGGGTCATCGGTGCCTTCCTAAAAATTAGTTTGGGCACACTTTGCCATAAACCCCACTTGTTCGCAAATAACGAAAGTGCCGCTGCGTTATGAGCGCAACGCCGTCCGTTGGTTTCAGGTCTAAAGCCGGGTTGAGGTAAGCCATGTAAAGGGGGCGCTCTGCCAACCGGCGGGATGCCCCCTTTTTGCATCGTGGGCGTGCGGGATAAGCGCTTTCGATGTAGATGCCCCGCGACGCGCGTTATGGGTACGATGGCTTCAGGGGAGGTATCGCCATGAAACTTGGTTGCGTCATTATGGCTTCGGGCGAGGGCAAGCGGTTTGGCTCTAACAAGATGCTTGCCGATATCTATGGCGAGCCGCTGATTGCCCGGACCATCGATTCGGTTCCCCGGGGCTTTGACGTTGTGGTTTCGACGCGTTGGCCCGAGGTTGCTCAGATTTGCGAGGACAAGCATTGCCCGTGCGTGCTGCATGATGGCGAGCTGCGCAGCGAAAGCGTCCGTGCGGGCCTTTCGTGGGGAGTCGATCACAACTGGAAAGGTTGCCTCTTTTTGCCGGGCGACCAGCCGCTCGTGAGTTCGGATTCCTTTGAGGCCATGGTTCGCGCGTTTGACGAGTGTGGCAGCAAGCATCCGGTACGTCTCGCGTGCAACGGTGAGCCTTCGAGCCCGGTGCTCTTTCCGGCGGAACTGTTCGATGCGCTTATGTGTCTTGAGGGCAAGGACGGCGGCGGTTCGATTCTCAAGAACCGCACCGACGTGGTGCTGGTCGAGGCGCGTGCCTACGAGCTGTGGGACGTCGATACCGCCAAGGGCCAGCGCCGCGTCTCAGAACACGTTGCGGCCTGCTACGCGCCTCGCTAGCAGGGGGTGCCGCCAGGGTAGCTAATTTGGGACGGGGCTCTTTTAGCTACCCTGCCTACCTGATGATTTTTCTCTCAACATGGGGTAGCTAAAAGAGCCCCGTCCCAAATTAGCTACCCCTGGAGGCTGGTGGCGACGACGGGGCGGCCGAGGGCAGCCTCAAAGCGGTCGGCCATCGTGGGGTCGCTGAGCGCGTCGACTTGGTTGAGTATGACGTGCGCGGCGTCGAGCCTCAGCGCCTGCATCTCGGCATTGAGCACCTGGGCGACGCGCTCGGGCGTGGCGATGTCGGTGGTCTCGCAGCCGCAACGCTCGCAAAAGAGCTCGGGGCGGTGGACAACCTCGGCAACGGGCTTGCCGAGCCCTGAGGCGCCGACGATCCAGACGATGTTGGCGGTGCCAGAGGGAATCACCGGCTCCCAGGCGGCGTGGGCCTTGAGCGGGAGCCGCTTGCTGCCGTCCGCCTCGGCCAAGACGTAGTTAAAGCGCTGTGCCAGCTCGCCGAGCGGCTCGGCGGGGGCAGAGAGCTTGCCCGTCTCGGGGTCCAAGACACCTGCTTGGCAGATGCTTCCCCGCGCAAGGCCCGCGCAGGCCTCGCAGGTGCAACCGGGGACATGTGAGGCGCCCGGCTTCCAAGGTGCGGCGTCCAGGCGACGACTCGACCCGTCCCATGGCACGCCGGCGACGGGAAACATATGCGTGGTGGTGCAGAGGAGCACGCGGCCGCCCGCGCGCATAAGCTCAAGGCCGAGCGCCTTTAGCAAGGTCGACTTGCCGCCACTGCCGATAATTGCGGTGATGCCCGGCTCGAGCTTGAGCGCGGAGGCGAGAATGCCGCTAACCGTTTCCATCTGTTCACCGCCGTATAATACTGTGATAATAAATAATCATCATAGTAGCGGTCGAACCGCTTTTGCTCTGTTCAAACCGTAGCACAGGGAGGTGCCCCGAAAATGCTCGTTTATGTTCGCGGCGCCGGCGATATCGCCACGGGCGTCGCCGCCCGTTTGGTGCGCGCCGGCGTGTCGGTTGTCATGGCCGATATCGCGGTTCCCACGTGTATCCGTCGCACGATCGGTTTTTGCGAGGCCATTCGCCTGGGCGAGGTTCAGGTCGAGGGCATTCGCGCTCGCTTGGCGCAGACGCCGGCAGAGGCGCTTGCAATTACCCAGGCCGGAGATGTTGCCGTTGTGGTGGATCCCCAGGCCAAGATGCTCGGCAAACTTAAGCCCGCTGCTGTGGTCGACGCGATCCTGGCCAAGCGCAACTTGGGCACCACGCGCGATATGGCGCCTGTCGTCATCGCCGTAGGACCGGGCTTTACCGCGCCGGTCGATTGCGATGCCGTGGTCGAGACCATGCGCGGGCATTTCCTCGGCCGCGTCATCACCCAGGGTTCGCCCCAGCCCAATACGGGCGTGCCGGGTGTCATCGCCGGCTATGGCAAGGAGCGCGTTATCCACAGCCCCGCCACCGGCGTGTTTAGGTCCGACCGCGCGATCGGCGACATCGTGAGTGCCGGTGATGTGATTGGGTATGCGGGCGACACTCCCATGGTCACGCAGATTGACGGCTGCTTGCGCGGGCTTTTGGCCGACGGTGTTCTGGTGACCGAGGGCTTTAAATGTGCCGATGTCGATCCACGCGGCGATGCCAGCTATATCAACTATATTTCGGACAAGGCGACGTCGGTCGGCGGCGGCGTACTCGAGGCGCTCGCCATGTTCACCGAGGCTTTTAGGGGATAGGAAGCGACGATGGAAAAGCTCGATGTGGTGAATGCTGCGCTTGGCGCTCTGAAGGCTGGTAGGACGTGCGAGCTGGTGGTAGTTGCCGGCACGGCAGGGTCATCGCCGCGCGGCGTGGGTGCCTGGATGGCCGTCTTTGCCGATGGCAGCCAAGCGGGCACCATCGGTGGCGGTAAGATCGAGCTCCTTGCGCTGGACGAGGCGCGCGAGCTGTTGGCCGCAGGGCAGTCGCGCCTGGTTCGCTACACCATGGGCGGCGAGAACTCCGATACCGGCATGATCTGCGGCGGAGCCATCTGCCTGTGCTATCTGCACTTGGATGCATCGCAGGCGCCGTTGTTCCAGTCGGTTGCCGACGTCTTGGCGTATCGACGCATCGGCGACTTCGTCATCGACTTTGAACCGTTTATCGCAAGCGCGCTCGAAGGCGACGCTGCCGAATACCATGGCGAGGAGTCGCGCCGCACCATTGTGGGTTGCCCCGGGCTTTCGCTGACGGAAGAGGGGAGTAAGGTCACCTACACCAACGCCGCCTCCGAGATTCCCCCGGCGCACATCGAGACGCTTTGCCCCGAGGGCCTGACTTACATCTTTGGCTGCGGACACGTGGGCGCCGCGACGGCGCGCGTGCTCACGGCGGCGGGCTTTGCCGTCGTGGCGTGCGATGACCGCCCCGGCACGTTGACGCCCGAATGGGTGCCCGGCGTCTACGACCGTCGTCTGGTCGACTACAAGAACCTGGACGAGCAATGCCCCATCGGTCCGCGCGATCTGGTAGTCGTCGCCACGGCGGGCCACAAGTCCGATATCGATGTGGTGATTCAGACCATGCGCGCCAAGCCCGCCTATTTGGGTTGCCTGGGTTCGCGCCGCAAGACGGCCTTTGTGCGGGCTCGCTTGGAGCAGGAGGGCTTTACGCAGGACCAGATCGACGAGCTGCACCTGCCGATCGGCGTTGCCATTCAGGCCGAGGACCCCGAAGAGATCGCCATCTCCATCGCCGCCGAGATGATCCATCTGCGTCGCACCAAGCTCGTCCCCCGCAAGCGCTAGTCGCATCCCAGGGGTAGCTAATTTGGGACGGGGCTCTTTTAGCTACCCTGCCTGCTCGATGATTTTTCTGGGACGGGGATTAAAAAATCATTAGGTACGCAATGATTTATAAATCCCCGTCCCAGAAAAATCATCTCGAGGCGTTCGCTCACTGTTGGGTAGCTAAAAGAGCCCCGTCCCAAATTAGCTACCCCAGCCCTCTGCCGCATGCGGGCCAAAATGCTACCTGTGCCATATGCCCTATAATGTCCGCCCGTTGGGCGGCATAGGGCCGCTGCCTAGGGTATGGGAGGCGCAAATGGCAGAGTCGGTGGCAGGGGACGCCCTGTTCGAGCGTACGGGAAAAGTTTCGTTTGTGCAGGTATTGCCCCATGCACTGCAGCATGTGCTGGCGGCATTCGCGGGTATCGTTACGCCCGCTATCATCATCGCGTCGGTCTGCGGCTTTACCCCTCAAGAGGAAGCCGCCGTCATTCAGGCGTCGCTGGTCCTCTCGGCACTTGACATTTTTCTTCAACAGTTCCCCATAAAAGGCATCGTCGGCTCGGGCCTGCCCATCGTGATGGGCGCGAGCTTTACCTTCGTGCCGGCACTTAAAGCGGTCGGTCTTGAGCTTGGTTTCGAGGCCGTGCTGGGCGCTCAAGTTATCGGCGGCGCGCTCGTCGTGCTCTTTGGTCTTTTGTTTAAGCGCGTGAGCTTTCTGTTCCCAGCTCCGGTGCTCGGCACCGTCATCTTTGTCATTGGCCTGTCGCTGTGCCCGGTTGCCGTGGCGTCCATGGCAGGCGGGGAGAGCGCGGCCGATTTTGGCAGCGTCACCAACTGGACCGTCGCGCTCGTGACGTTTGTCGTCACCTTTATGGTCGGTAACTACGGCAAGGGCGCGCTCAAGCTGGGCAGCATCCTGGCCGGTATCTGCGCAGGTTTTGTCGTTGCGGCGGTGTTGGGCATGGTCGACTTCTCGGCTGTCGCGACTTCAAGTTGGTTTGCCCCACCGGCGTTTGGCGCCCATCGTCTGGTGTTCGATCCAGCGGCGTGCGCCGTGGTGGGCGTTGTGGCCATCGTGAACGCCGTGCAGGTTATGGGAGAGTTTGCCGCCGTGTCCTCTGCTGCGCTCGATACCCCCGCGACCGATAGTCAGATCTCGGGCGGATTGATCGCCAATGGTCTCGTCGGTATGCTCTCGGGCTTTTTGGGCGGCGTCCCCACGGCAACCTTTGGCCAGAATGTGGGCATCATCGCCGAGAACAAGGTCGTCAACCGTATGGTCTTTACGCTCGCAGCCGCCATTCTGCTCGTCGCGGGCCTGCTGCCCAAGTGCGCGGCAGTGCTCACGTCCATTCCGCAGCCGGTGATCGGCGGCGCCACCATTGGCGTGTTCGCAACCATCGGCATGAACGGTGTGGTCATGTTTTCCCGCCACGGCCTGTCTCAGCGCGATACCACGCTCATGGGTCTCTCTATCGCCTTTGGCACGGGCATTGAGCGCACGGCCGGCGCACTTGCCGGCGCTGGATTCCCCGCATGGGTCGACACCGTCTTTGGCGGATCCTCCATTGCCGTCGCCGCACTTGTCGCCGTCGTCCTCAACCTGGTCCTGCCTCGCCAAAAATAACGCCCCATATATGAGTTGCGGTGAAATACGGATTGTTTAAGCCGGTTAAGCTGTCAAACAGTCCCTATTTCACCGCAACTGCTTTTTAGGACCCATTTGTGCGGGGGAGTTGTGGAGTTGTGCAGGCAGACGAGGTTTTTCTGGAAATACGCACCCAATGCGCGTATAGTACCGATTGTTTTGTCGGCTCCTGCTGCGTCGAGTCCAAACCGCGAAATGCCATGAGCGGCGCGGATGCAGTCAGGAGGCACGAGGACAACCCACCGTGGCCACGCCCCGTGCTTAAAACCCCAAGAAGGAGTGAACAATGGCAGAAGAGAAGTATGTGCCGCGTCTGAAGGCCAAGTACAACAACGAGGTCAAGCAGCAGCTTCAGGACAAGTTCCAGTACGAGAACGTCATGATGATCCCCAAGTTTGAGAAGATCGTCGTGAACATGGGTGTCGGCGAGGCCGCTACCGATTCCAAGGCCATCGACGGTGCCGTGCGCGACCTGCGCGCCATCACCGGCCAGCAGCCGATGATCACCCGTGCCCGCAAGTCCATCGCTACCTTCCGCCTGCGCGCTGGTATGCCGATCGGCTGCAAGGTTACCCTGCGTGGCGACCGTATGTGGGAGTTCTTCGATCGTCTGACCTCCGTCGCTATCCCCCGTATCCGCGACTTCCGCGGCATCTCCGCCAAGAGCTTCGACGGCCGTGGTAACTTCTCCATGGGCGTCACCGAGCAGCTCATCTTCCCCGAGATCGACTTTGACTCCGTCGATCACCAGCGTGGTATGGACATCACTTTCGTGACCACCGCCAACACCGATGAGGAGGCCAAGGCCCTTCTGGACGCCTTTGGTTTCCCGTTCAAGAAATAGGTTCACCTGCCCTATAAGCGCCGTTCCCACAAGGGGGCGGCGCTTGGGGCGAACAATACTCTATGTGAGGAGGATATAAGTGGCTAAGACATCGATGATCGTCAAGTGCAATCGCAAGCAGAAGTTCTCTACTCGTGAGTACACGCGCTGCCAGCGCTGCGGCCGTCCGCGCTCTGTGTACCGCAAGTTCGGCCTGTGCCGTGTCTGCTTCCGCGAGCTTGCACTCAAGGGCGAGCTTCCCGGCGTTAAGAAGGCCAGCTGGTAAGTCACTACCAGCGTTTCAAGCATCCGTTTGGAACAGGGAAAACGTGCTAGTTAGGCTTTGCCGTTAAGGGCGGCGAAGAACCAAGAGCACGTGTTCATCAAGAACGAAGGAGAATCTGTATGAACCTTACAGACCCGATCGCAGATATGCTTACGCGCATTCGTAACGCTAACTCTGTGAACAAGGCCACGGTCTCCATGCCGAGCAGCAAGAAGCTCGTCGAGATCGCTCGTGTTCTGCACGAGGAGGGCTACATCGAGGGCTACGATGTCGAGGACACCGTTCCCCAGAAGACTCTGCACATCACGCTTAAGTATGGTCCCAAGAAGGCTAAGGTCATCAACGGCATCCGCCGCATTTCCAAGCCGGGCCTGCGTAAGTACACCGGCGTTGCCGACATGCCCCGCGTCCGCGGTGGCCTTGGTACCGCCATTATTTCCACCAGCCATGGCGTCATGACCGACCGCGATGCTCGCAAGCACAACGTCGGCGGCGAGATCATCGCTTACGTCTGGTAATTCGCTCGGTAGGTAGAAGGAAAGGAGATCACCGTGTCTCGTATCGGTAATAAGCCTGTCCAGATTCCCGCCGGAGTCGAAGTGGCAGTCAACGGCAACAACGTTGTCGTCAAGGGCCCCAAGGGCCAGCTCGAGCTCGATGTCTATGAGAAGCTCGCTATCAATATCGAGGACAACGTCCTCACCGTTTCCCGTCCCGACGACGAGCGTGAGACCCGTGCCCGCCACGGCCTCACCCGCGCCCTCATCCACAACATGGTTGTTGGCGTTTCCGAGGGCTTCGAGAAGAAGCTCGAGCTCGCCGGCGTCGGTTACCGCGTGCAGCAGAAGGGCAAGAACCTCGAGTTCTCCCTGGGCTTCTCGCACCCCGTGATCGTCGAGGCTCCCGAGGGTATCACCTTTGAGGTTCCCGACAACACCCACGTGAACGTCAAGGGTATCAACAAGCAGCAGGTCGGTCAGATCGCCGCTGAGATCCGCGGCCATCGTCCTCCCGAGCCTTACAAGGGCAAGGGTATCCACTACGTTGGCGAGCACATCCGCCGCAAGCTGGGTAAGGCCGCCAAGTAGTCGTAACCGACTCACTCGCATAAGACCAGCACCCCGTTAGGTGCTGGCAAGATCAACCTTTTTAGGAGTTTACGTATGAACAAGCATAAGGCGAAGCTGGAAGGCCTCAAGCGTCGTCAGCGTCGTGTTCGCGGCAAGATCTCGGGTACCGCCGAGCGTCCGCGTCTTCGCGTGACCCGTACTAACGCCAACATCTATGCCCAGATCATCGACGACAGCAAGGGCTCCAGCCTGACGCTCGTCTCTGCCTCGACCCTCGAGGCCGAGTTCAAGGGCACCCACACCTCGAACAAGGAGGCTGCGGAGAAGGTCGGTCAGCTCGTTGGCAAGCGTGCCATCGAGGCCGGCATCACCAAGGTCGCCTTCGATCGCGGTGGCCGTATCTACCATGGCCGCGTCAAGGCCCTCGCCGACGGTGCTCGTGCCGCCGGTCTCGAGTTCTAGGAGGTATGTAGCACATGGCTCGTAATCAGAAGCAGCAGCGCGAGGCCTCCGAGTTCGAGGAGCGCGTCGTTTACATCAACCGCGTGTCGAAGACCGTCAAGGGCGGTCGTCGCATGAGCCTCGTCGCTCTCGTCGTCGTTGGCGATGGCAAGGGCAACGTCGGCGTTGGCATGGGCAAGTCCGCTGAGGTGCCCATGGCCATCTCCAAGGCGTCTCTCGATGCCAAGAAGAACATGTTCCACGTGCCGGTGACCGAAGAGGGCACCATTCCGCACGAGGTTATCGGCCACTTTGGTGCCGGTCGCATCATCATCAAGCCCGCTGTCGAGGGTACCGGCGTTATCGCCGGCGGCGCTGTGCGTCCCCTCTTTGAGCTTGCTGGCATCAAGAACGTCCTGTCCAAGTCCCTCGGTACCGACAACGGCCTCAACATCATCAAGGCTGCCGTCGAGGGCCTCAAGGAGCTCTCCAGCCCTGAGGACGTCGCGGCTCGCCGTGGCCTGACGGTCTCCGAGATGTTCGTCGGTAAGGAGAACTAAGCATGGCTGACACCATCAAGATCAAGCAGGTCCGCAGCACCAACGGTTGCAAGCAGGACCAGGTCCGTACTGTCCGTGCCCTCGGTCTCCACAGGATCCGCGAGGTTCGCGAGATTACTGACAACGAGTCCGTCCGCGGCATGATCTTCAAGGTCAAGCACCTTGTCGAGATTGTAGAGGAGTAGCAAATGCAGCTTCACGATCTTACTCCCGCGCCCGGTTCCACCAAGAACCGCAAGCGCGTTGGCCGTGGCAATTCTTCGGGTCACGGCACCACTTCTGGCCGCGGCCAGAAGGGCCAGGGCTCTCGCTCTGGCGGCACCAAGGGTGCCGGCTTCGAGGGTGGCCAGACTCCGCTGGCTATGCGCCTGCCCAAGCTTCCGGGCTTCCGCAACCCCCGTCGTATCGAGTACACCGCTGTTAACGTTGAGCGTCTCGAGCGTAAGTTCGAGGATGGCGCTGTGATCGACGGTGCCGCTCTTAAGGCCGCTCGCATCACCAAGAGCGAGTTCGAGCCCGTCAAGGTGCTCGGCAATGGTGAGCTTACCAAGAAGTTCACGGTCAAGGTCGACAAGGTCAGCGCTTCTGCGCAGGCCAAGATCGAGGCCGCCGGCGGAAAGGTCGAGCTGCCGTGCTAAATGGTCTTAAGAATGCTTTCCGCATCAAAGAACTGCGCGAAAAGATTCTTTTTACCATAGCTATGCTCGTCGTGTACCGCATTGGTGCGCACGTTCCTGTGCCCGGCATTCCCTTCCAGGGGATGCTGGGCCTTTTCTCGACCGATAACAATTCGGTCGCCGCAGGTGCTATGGCCCTCCTGAATCTTTTCTCTGGCGGCGCGTTGAGCTATGTGTCGGTGTTTTCGCTGGGCATCATGCCTTACATCACCAGCTCGATCATCCTCCAGATGCTCCAGGCCGTTGTGCCTTCCCTGCATGAGCTTGCCCGCGAGGGCGAGGTCGGTCAGACCAAGATTACGCAGTATTCGCGTTACCTCACCCTGGCTCTGGCAATCCTCAACTCCGTGGGTTACCTCTTCCTCTTTAAGAGTTTCGGCATCAACTTTAATGGCGCCGCCGCTCCCGAGATCATCTTCGACCTCATGATCGTCGGCACGCTCACCGCGGGCGCCATGCTGATCATGTGGATTGGTGAGCTCATTACCCAGCGCGGTATCGGCAATGGCATGTCGCTGATCATCTTTGCGAACATCATGGCCGGTCTGCCGCAGGCGATCTTCTCCAGCACCGAGGGCAATGGCGGTGGCATCATCACTATGGTGATCATCTGCGCCATCATCCTGCTGGTTATCCCGCTGATTGTTTTCCTTGAGCGCGGCCAGCGCCGCATTCCGGTCTCCTACGCTAAGCGCGTCGTGGGCCGTCGCATGATGGGTGGCCAGACCACCTACCTGCCTATCAAGGTCAACACCGCGGGTGTCGTGCCGATCATCTTCGCTTCGGCGCTGCTGTACTTCCCGGCTCAGGTTGCCGTGTTCTTCCCCGGCATCGGCTGGATTCAGGCAGTTGCCTCTGCGCTTTCGACCGGTTGGCTCAACTGGGTGCTTAACGTTGTCCTCATCGTGTTCTTCGCGTACTTCTACACCTCCATGGTGTTCAATCCCGATGACACGGCCGACAACCTTAAGAAGCAGGGCGGCTTTATTCCGGGCGTTCGTCCGGGTAGGGCTACCGCGGCCTACATCAAGAACGCGCTCAACAAGATTACGCTTCCCAGCGCTGTCTTTTTGGCGCTCATCGCCATCGTGCCTTCGATCATCTTCTCCTTCACGGGCAATCAGCTGATCCAGGCATTTGGCGGCACGTCCATCCTCATCATGGTCGGCGTCGTGCTCGACACGGTCGACAAGCTCGAAGGCCAGATCAAGATGTATGATTACGATGGATTCTTTAAATAGGCTAGAGGAGGATTGCTCATGAACCTCGTATTGCTCGGAGCTCCGGGTGCCGGTAAGGGCACCGTTGCACAGGAGCTCGTCGCCGAGTTTGGCGTCGCCCACATCTCCACGGGCGACCTGCTGCGTGCTGCCGTCAAGGGTGGCACCGAGCTTGGTATTCAGGCTAAGAAGTACATGGACGCTGGCGAGCTCGTTCCCGACCAGCTCGTGATCGACCTTGTCAAGGAGCGCCTTGCCGCCGATGACGCCCAGCAGGGCTTCATCCTCGACGGCTTCCCGCGCAACACCGCCCAAGCTGTGACGCTCGATTCCGAGCTCTCCACCATGGGTCGCGAGATCGACTGCGCCCTTCTGGTCGACGTTGCCCCCGAGGTCATCATCGATCGTCTGTCCTCGCGTCGCACCTGCCGCGCCTGCGGTTACACCGGCACTGCTGCCGATGTTACCTGCCCCAAATGCGGCGGCGAGATGTATCAGCGCGACGACGATAAGCCCGAGACCATCAAGAACCGTCTCGACGTCTACGAGAAGTCCACGAGCCCGCTTGTCGATTACTATCGTGGCCAGGGTCTGCTCAAGTCGGTCAACGGTGACCAGGCTCGCGAGACCGTATACGGGGATGTCAAAGAGGCCCTCGGTCTATGATTAAGATTAAGTCTGCAACGCAAATCGAGCAGATGAAGAAGGCAGGAGCGCTATCTAAGATGGCGCTCCGCCACGTTGGAGCCATGGTGCGCCCCGGCGTTTCGACTTTTGAGCTCGATCAGCTCGCGGAGCAGATTATCCGCATGCATGGCGGCACCCCGGCCTTTAAGGGTTACGGCGGGTTCCCGGGGACCATTTGCGCATCGATCAACGATGCCGTGGTCCACGGTATTCCCAACCCCGATATGATCCTGCGCGATGGCGATATCATCTCTATCGATACGGGAGCCGTTGTTGACGGTTGGGTTGGCGATAACGCATGGACGTTTTTCGTCGGCACCCCTACGCCCGAGGCCAAGGCCCTGTGCGAGGTTACGCGCGATTGCCTTAAGGCTGCCATTGAGCAGGCTGTTCCCGGTAACCATATCGGGGATGTTGGTTATGCCGTCCAGTCCCTCGCCGAGTCTCACGGTTATGGCGTGCTTCGTGACTATGTGGGTCATGGCATTGGCCGCGTGATGCACGAGGACCCCAACGTTCCTAACTATGGAAAGAAGGGGAGGGGCGTTCGCCTCCAGGCCGGTATGGTCATTGCCATCGAGCCGATGGTAACGATGGGTTCCAACCATGTGAGCACGGGCTCCGATGGTTGGATCGTCACCACCAACGACCACCTGCCCGCCGCGCACTACGAGAACACCGTCGCCATCACCAATGACGGTCCGGTGATTCTCACCACCGATGCGCAAGGATCCTGGTGTTCGCTCCAAGGCGGAGAAATGTAAAAGTCGCCGCCCCCTGATGCCCAACCTCGCCTTTCAATTTCGAAGGCATGACCCCAAGGTCTATGCCTTCTCATTTCAAGGCGATCTTGGGCATCAGGGAACGGCTTTGTTTTACATTTCAAATGTAACAAGTTCCACGTAGTTGTGGAGCCATTACGAAGTTATTACGATGCGTGTATACGTGTTGTAGAATACTCAATCGCTGTCGTTTTCTAGAGAAAGATGATTGCTTGTGAAGAAGGAAGACGCAATTGAGCTCGAGGGTACGGTAAAGGAACCGTTGCCTAATGCCATGTTTAAGGTCGAGCTCGAGAACGGTCATTCGGTTCTGTGCAACATTTCTGGCAAGATTCGAATGAATTACATCCGTATTCTCCCCGGTGACAGGGTTGTCGTGGAGCTTTCCCCGTACGACCTGACCCGCGGCCGCATCACCTATCGCTACAAATAGCGGCACGCATACACGCACTCTTATTTCCGACTGCAGGCTTAGCTCAACCTACGGTCGGATTGTGTGTGAAGACCAGCCATAGTTTTAAACGCCTGCGGCTGGGCGAGTAGATAGTAGGGAAGTAGTTTGAGCGCTACCGAAAGGAAGAACGATGAAGGTACGTCCTTCGGTCAAGAAGATGTGCGATAAGTGCAAAATCATTAGGCGCCATGGCAAGGTCCTCGTCATTTGCGAGAACCCCCGTCATAAGCAGCGTCAGGGTTAAGAGAGGAGACTACGTTGGCCCGTATTAATGGTGTCGACCTCCCGCGTGAGAAGCGCGTTGAGATCGGTCTGACCTACATTTACGGCATCGGCCGCACCACTGCGACGAAGATTTGCGTCGAGTGCAACGTTAACGTGGATACGCGCGTTAAGGACCTCACCGAGGATGAGGTTAACGCCATCCGCGAGTATATCGACAAGAACCAGATCATGGTTGAGGGCGACCTCCGCCGTGAGCGCAACCAGAACGTCAAGCGCCTTATGGACATCGGCTGCAACCGCGGCCTTCGTCACCGCAAGGGCCTCCCGGTCCGCGGCCAGCGCACCCACACTAACGCTCGTACCCGCAAGGGCCCGAAGCGTCAGATCGGTGCTAAGAAGAAGAAATAAGGAGCGCTAGATAGATGGCTACT
Organism: Collinsella sp. LCP21S3_A9; assembly: GCF_052118785.1. Lineage (NCBI taxonomy): Bacteria > Bacillati > Actinomycetota > Coriobacteriia > Coriobacteriales > Coriobacteriaceae > Collinsella > Collinsella sp. LCP21S3_A9. The sequence goes on from NZ_JBQKGN010000005.1 coordinate 74,694, forward strand.
GCTAAGAAGAACGTTCGCGCTGCCCGTCTGAAGCGCGCGGACCGTAAGAACATTTCCGTGGGCCAGGCTCACATCCGTTCTACGTTCAATAACACGATCGTTTCGATCACCGATCCCCAAGGCAACGTCATTTCCTGGAAGTCGGCTGGCCAGGTGGGCTTCAAGGGCTCCCGTAAGTCCACGCCGTTCGCTGCCCAGATGGCTGCCGAGGCTGCTGCCAAGCAGGCCATGGAGCACGGTATGAAGAAGGTTTCCGTCTTCGTCAAGGGCCCCGGCTCCGGTCGTGAGACCGCCATTCGCTCCCTCCAGGCTGCTGGCCTCGAGGTCTCGAGCATTCAGGACAAGACCCCCATCCCGCACAACGGCTGCCGCCCCAAGAAGCGTCGCCGCGTGTAACTGAAAGGATCGTATCAATATGGCAATCGACAGGACTCCTGTTCTTAAGCGCTGCCGTCAGCTCGGGATCGATCCCGCTGAGCTCGGTTACAGCAGCAAGAAGGAATCTATCCGTCAGCCCAAGCGCCGTCGCAAGGAATCTGAGTACGGCATGCAGCTGCGCGAGAAGCAGAAGGTCAAGTTCATCTATGGCGTTCTGGAGAAGCAGTTCCACGGCTACTTCAACAAGGCCCGTAAGATGAACGGCGTCACCGGTGAGAACCTCATGATCATCCTTGAGTCTCGCCTCGACAACGTTGTTTTCCGTCTTGGCTTCGCTCGCACCCGTAAAGAGGCTCGTCAGTCCGTCCGCCACGGTCACTTCACCGTGAACGGCAAGCGCGTGGACATCCCGTCCTACCGCGTCAAGGCCGGCGACGTCGTCGCTGTCGGCGAGAAGTTCCGTGACCTCCTCCCCATCAAGGAGGCTCTGATTTCCTCCGAGCGCTTTGAGGTCCCTGGCTGGCTTGAGGTCGATATCGAGAAGCTGTCTGGTAACGTGCTCGCTCTGCCGACGCGTGAGCAGATCAGCGGTGATATCAACGAGCAGCTCATCGTCGAGCTCTACTCTAAGTAGTCCATCCGGGCTGCTGAGGCTGGAGGTAATACATGTCAGAATTCATTAGGCCTCAGGTTCAGGTCGAAGAGATCAACGAGACGTCTGCTCGTGTCTCCGTCGAGCCGCTCGAGCGCGGTTACGGCGATACGCTGGGCAACTCCTTGCGTCGCGTTCTTCTGTCCTCGCTCGAGGGTGCCGCCGTCGAGGCTATTCAGATCGATGGTGCGCAGCACGAGTTCATGACCATCCCTAACATGGTCGAGGATGTCACTGACATCGTCCTGAATGTCAAGGGTCTTGTCTTCAGGGCTCTCGGCACGACCGACGAGGCGACCGCCACCATCTCGGTTGACGGCCCCTGCGAGGTCACCGGTGCGGACTTCTTTATTCCGTCCGAGTTTGAGTTGGTCAACCCCGAGCAGCACATCGCTACGCTCACCGAGGGTGGCCATCTCACCATGAGCATGCGCATCGGCTATGGCCGCGGCTATGTCTCTGGCGAGGCCAACAAGCGCGACAACGATCCCATCGGTGTGATCCACGTCGACTCGCTGTACTCGCCGGTATCCCGTTGCGCCAAGCTCGTTGAGGCTTGCCGTGTCGGTCAGCATACCGACTACGACCGCCTTGTCCTCGAGATCGAGACCAACGGCTCCATCGCCCCGCGCGACGCCGTGGTCCAGGCTGCCAATATCATCAACCAGCATATGGCTGCCTTTATGAACCTTGCCGAGACCCCCGAGGTCGAGGAGGAGGTTTCGATCTTCGCTCCCGAGGTCACCAACGACAACGCCGAGCTGGACAAGCAGATCGAGGATCTGGACCTTTCTGTCCGTTCCTACAACTGCCTTAAGCGTGCCAGCATTCACTCGGTCCGTCAGCTCGTTGAGTTCTCGGAGAACGATCTTCTGAACATCCGCAACTTCGGTGTTAAGTCGATCGAGGAAGTGAAGGACAAGCTTGAGTCCATGGGCCTGAGCCTGAAGGCTTAATGCTTCGCATATTTGAGGAGAAACTAGACCATGCGTCACAACGTTAAGAAGGGCCTGAAGCTCGGCACCGATGCGAGCCACACCAAGGCCATGAAGAAGAGCCTGGCCAAGGCCCTCTTCGAGAACGACCGCATCAAGACCACCGAGACCCGCGCTAAGGCGCTGCGTTCGGTTGTCGAGCCGATCATCACCTGGGCCAAGAAGGGCGACCTGCACTCTCGTCGTCTGGCTATCGCCAAGCTCGGCGATAAGCAGCTCGTTGCCGAGATCTTCGACAAGGCTGCTCAGGGAATGTGGCAGGATCGCAACGGCGGTTACACCCGCATCATGAAGCTCGGTAACCGTAAGGGCGACAACGCTCCCATCGTTATCATGGAGCTCGTCACCGAGCCTTGCACGCCCAAGGCCAAGAAGGCTGCTCCGGCCCCCAAGAAGGCCGCTGCTCCCAAGAAGGTCGAGGCTGTCGAGGAGACCGCTGCCGAGGAGGCTCCTGCTGAGGAGACCGCTGAGTAGACAATTCGTCTGCATAGGCTATATTCGAGGGGTACGTTCGCGTACCCCTCTTTTTTTGTCGCGATATCGTTGTTTGTTTGTTGGGAGCGCCCATGACCGCGCCGTCTGATTTCAATTTGACTCCAGAGCTCGATGCCACGTTGGTGTTTCGTGTTGCCTATGACGGCTCGTCCTATAGCGGATTTGCCGAGCAGCCGGGGCAGACGACGGTTGCCGGAGAGCTGCGTCTTGCCATAGAGACGCTCTTGCGCCGCTCAGTCGATTTGACGTGTGCCGGGCGCACCGATGCAGGGGTGCATGCGGTGGCCCAATACATCAGCGTGCCCGTTACGGACGCTGAGCTCGCTTTAACGCGCCGCAGGTGGCTGCGAGCTATGGATGCGCTGCTGCCCAAAGATATCGCCGTTAATGAGGTCTACAGGGCCCGTAAGGGCTTTTCTGCGCGTTTTGACGCACGTTCTCGGACCTATACCTACCGCATTGCCGATCGCGATGCGCGTCCGGTGCTATCGCGTGGCGCGGTATGGTGGCATCGTTATCCTTTGGACGTGGATGCGATGGCAGCCGCCTGCCCAGCTCTTTTGGGCGAACAGGACTTTAAGAGCTTTTGTAAGGTCGCTTCTGCCGTGGGCAAGCCAACGCATCGTTGCGTGATGCGTGCCGAGTTTGGCCACGAGGTCGCCTTTGGCGAGGATATCCTCACGTTTACCATCGAGGGCAATGCGTTTTTGCATTCGATGGTGCGCACCATCGTGGGAACGCTCGTCGAGATCGGCATGCATCGTCGCGATCCCGAGTGGATGCGCGAGGTGATTGACGCTTGCGATCGTACTGCTGCGGGTCCCACGGCGCCGGCGTGCGGCCTTACCTTTATGGGCGTAGATTATGACCCCACCGAGCTCGTCGCGCTCGAATAGGGGAGAAGCGAGAGCCATCTAAGTATGCTGCTCGTGTGGGCGAGCCGTGTGCAACATCTGTTCTTGGCGTGCAGCGCATCGGGCGACTCGTTGCGTTTATTGCCGGGGTGTACCATGAACGGCAGTTGATTATTGCTGTCGAGAGGATGGATAACTTGCTTCGACGTGGCTCGCTTCCGCGACTTTCGGTGATCCTTGTTGTGGAGGGTTCACCCAGCTACGCGATGCGCGCACTCGAAAGCGTCCAAAACCAAGACCTCTACGATATGCAGATTGTCGTTGCATGTCGCAACGCTGCGCCGGGCGTTCGTCATTCGCTCGATGTTGCCGCGGGCAGAGATATTCACATCGATTTGATAGACGTTGACGATCCGTCGAGCGGAGCTTGCCTTCGCGAGGGTTTTGCCGCTTCGCGCGGGGCCCACATTATCGCAATGAGCGCCGATGAGTGGTTTGCGCCGCACGCGTTTTTGGCAATGCTCGATGTCGCTTGTGAGACCTCGGCAGATATCGTATTTCCCTCGGTGTCGCTCGATCGCTACGATACGCATCGGGAACGCCATTCTCGTATGTTGGACGCGCAATCCATTGCCCTTGCCGACGATGGAGACCGGGCTTTAGGCCTGGCCAAGCTGGTCGAGAGCGGTCTGGTTTGTCAACATTCCGGCGTGATGTATGAACGCGCCCTGTTTGAGTTGTGTCTGCAGCATGCCGAGTCGTATCGTGCGATCGCCTTTTTGGCGCCTGCCCTTTCGCATGCGGAACGCGTATTGGGGTGCGCCGAAGCTTGTTTCCATACGGCCGCGCCATCGGTTGCGGATTCATTCGACCCCACCATGTTCTCGCGACTTTCCGATGACGCCAAGGCGCTTGAAGAGCTTTGCGTGCCATTTGACGCAATAGATGACGATAACCATCTAAAGCTGGCCTGCCAACGGTTTTACTATGGCCGCTTGGTTGCTTGTATCGAGAATTTGTGCCTGAGCCCCCATGGGGTGTCTTCAATTGAGCGCACGGCACGATTGCGTGATATGCTCAATGACGTGCGGACTCGCCAGATGGCGGTGGCCCTTAAGGGAGAGCGCCGAGGCCTTGGACTTTTGTTTGGGCCGATTGCCAACGTTAAGCCTATGCGCTGCGTTATGTATGCGCATCTGGCTGCTTTTTTGAACAGAACGGGCGCAAGGGTAGCCTAGCTGTGTCATATTCGAAAATAATTTGCATAGAATTGTTTCGAAATGCGTTCTTATTCACAAATAGCCTCAAATAGCGCTAAACTATTCAATCACTGATAGATTGTCTTCGCCATCTATGGAGTGAGGTTTTATATGGCTAAAAAACGCAACGGGCGCCAGGATGCCATCAGAGATATCGTGCGCAATAAAGACGTGCGTACGCAGCGCGTGCTGGTGGACGAACTCCGCGCCATGGGCTTTGATTGCACGCAGGCGACGGTTTCGCGTGACATCGCCGATATGGGGCTGCGCAAACTGCCCGAGGGCATCTATGTTCTGGCTGAGGACCTGCACCTGCAGCGCATGGTCTCCGAGCTGGTTACCGGTGTGTTGCGCACCGACAACCTGGTTATGATTAAGGCTCAGCCCGGCACCGCCTCGGGCATTGCCGCGGCTGTCGATGCGGCCGAGCTGCCCGATGTGCTCGGATCGCTTGCCGGCAATGACACGATTTTGGTTATCGCTCAGACTGCCGAGGATGGCGAACGCCTCGAAGCGCTGATTAACAAGCTCAGTGCCGCGCGTAAATAGCTTTACGCACGTAAACAACGCCAGCTAAGACGGCAGAAATACAGGGGCGTCGGTTTTGAGCCGACGCCCTTTTTGTGACGCTCCTGTCGTGGCATCTCGATTGCGCGCGATATGCCATGTATGTCCCAGCAAAAAGCGCCCGAGCTTTTGAGCTGCTCGGGCGCTTTGCTATCTACTGATCTGTGGAGGGATCGGGGGTCGGGCTAGGGCTGGGATCGGGGGTCGGGCCAGGGTCGGGGCTGGGGCTGGGGCTGGGATCGGGGCTGGGGTCGGGAGTAGGGGTGGTACCGCCGGCATCGCCTTCGCCGCCGGTGTTACCGCCCTCGTTGCCGCTCCCGCCGGTGGTCTCCGTCTCTTCTTCCTCGTCTTCGTCCTTATCCTCGTCCTCTTCCTTCTTCTTGTTGTTTGTGCCGTAGAACTTCCAGACGTTATTGTTCTTGTACGTGGGAGCCGTTCCGGTCGGGAACTCCTCGCGCTCGGCGCCCGCAAGAACGGTGTTCATGAACTTCTTAAAGACGGGCAGGTTGGTGCTGTCGCCCAGCAGGTCCGAACCGTACTTTTGGATGGGAATCTCGCCTGCGGAATAGCCGGTCCACAGGGCGCATGCCAGTTGCGGCGTGTAGCCGCAGAACCACAGGTTGGTGGTGTTGTCAGTGGTGCCCGTCTTGCCGGCATAGGGCTGGTTGACGCTCAGCGCGCCGGCGGCACCCGTGCCGCTGCCCTGCATGACGCCGGATAGAACGTCGGTAACCGCGGCAGCCTCACCTTCGGTGAGCACCCGCGTGGGATTGTCGGTGTGCTGGTACAGAACCGAGCCGGTACGCGAGTCGATCTCGGTGATGGCGATCGGCTGGCGATAATAGCCGCCGTTGGCAAAAGCGGCGTAGGCCGATGCCATCTCGAGCGGTGAGATGGACCCGGTGCCGAGCGTCATGACGGGAACGTCCTCGATATTGTCCTTGGCGGGATCGATGCCGAGCTTTTTGACGAGCGACATGATCTTGTCATTGCCGATGGCTTCGGCCACCTGAATATAGCCGGTGTTGGATGAGTATGCCGTTGCCTGCTTAAGCGTGATGTTGCCATAGCTCTGTTTGCCATAGTTTTGCACCTCGGTCGTGGTGCCCTTGGCCTTGAGTGGCGAGTTGCAGTTGAGAATGACGTTGGGGTTCATGCCGTTTTGGATGGCAGTTGCCAGCGTAAAGGCCTTAAACGTGGAGCCCACGGGGCGCTTTGCCGTAGCGTGGTTCACGTGATTCTCGTCGGCGTTGTAGTCGTAGCCGCCCACCATGCACTTGATGTAGCCGGTCTTGGGGTCAACGACAACCATGCCCATGTCCAGGCCATCGAGCGAAAGCGTGTCGAGCTGTGAGCGCACAGCCTCCTCGGCCACCTGCTGCATGGTGGGGTCGATGGTGGTCTTAACAGTCAGGCCACCCTTAAAGAGCACGTCGGTGGAGAACTCCTGCTCGAGCAGCTGCTTGACGTAGGAGACAAAGTAGGGCTGTGAGTATACGTCGACGCCGCTGCCCGAGATCTCGGTCACGTTGAGGGTGATGGGCTCAGCCTGCGCGGCATCGTGCTCTTCCTGCGTGATGTGGCCCAGGCGCAGCATGTTGTCGAGCACCTTATTGCGGCGGGAAAGCGCCAGGTCGGGATTGACCGTGGGGTCGTACTGTGAAGGCGAGTTGGGCAGACCGATGAGCAGCGCGGCCTCGCTCAGGGTGAGGTCGGAAGCACTCTTGGAGAGGTAGGTCTCGGCGGCGGCCTCGATGCCATAGGCGCCGTGGCCATAGTAAATGGTGTTGAGGTACATCATGAGGATCTCGTCTTTGGAGTACATGTCCTCCATCTTGATGGCGATATAGGCCTCGCGCACCTTACGCTCGATGGTCGAGTCGAACTGCTCCTCCTGCAGGATGGTGTTGCGCACCAGCTGCTGGGTGATGGTCGAGGCTCCTTCGTGGCCGCCGGCAAGGGTTGCCACCGAGGCACGCGCGATGCCCAAGAGGTCTATGCCGCCGTGCTCGTAGAAACGCTCGTCCTCGACGTCGATCGTGCCCTGCAGGACGTACGGGGAGACCTGGTCCTTGGTGATGGACTTGCGGTTTTGGGTATAGAAGCTGGCGATCTTGTTGCCGTTGCAGTCAACAATCTCGGTGGGCTCGCTGACCAGATAGGCGTTGGCGTCGGTGTAGTCGGGCAGGTCGGACAGCCAGCGGTTGACGTTGCCGATCATGCCGATGCCAAATGCTACGCCCGCGATGAGCAAAAAACCCAAAAGCGAAAGCAGGATGACGGGCAGAGCGTGCGTCTTAGAGCGACCGTGTCCCTGTCGTTGGCGAGGACCCATATGTTGACCTCCAAGTATGTCGTGCCAGGCGGCGGGTGTGCGTCGGGCAGGATGGACATAAGTTATTACACGATAAACCAATCGAGCCGCGCGAAGCCTCGTGTATGCTGGTTGACGGCAATTAACAGAGCGATTGCATACCTTGGTAGGGAGTTTGCCGATGGCGATTTGGGCGACGGAGCCTAGCAGACAATGCGGGAATGGGACGCCAACATCGGGGCTGGCACTGCCCGAGCTGTTGGCTCCTGCTGGCGGGCTCAATCAGATGCTCGCCGCAATCGCGGCAGGTGCCGATGCCATTTATGCCGGGTTGAGCGGATTTAACGCCCGCGTGAGTGCGCACGGGTTTAGTGACGACGAATTTGCGCGCGGGTGTGCCGTGGCGCACGCCCATGGTGTGCGCGTGTACGTGACGCTCAACGTATTCGTGTTCGACGACGAGCTGTCCGAAGCCGTGGCACTGGGGGCACATGCGCATGCGCTGGGCGCCGATGCACTGATCGTGGCAGATGCGGGCCTAGCCCGCGCGCTGCATGCGGCAATTCCGGGGGTCGAGATTCATCTGTCCACCCAAGCGGGCGTCCATAGCAAGGGGGCCGTGCGTTTGGCGGCTGACGAGCTGGGGGTCGAGCGCGTGACTACGGCGCGCGAGCTGACCGTGGCAGAGATTGTGACGCTCTGCGCTACCGGTGTGCCCATCGAGGTGTTCTGCCATGGCGCCATATGCATTGGCTATTCGGGCGCGTGCGAGTTTTCGGCCCTGCGGCGCGGACGGTCGGCGATGCGTGGCGACTGCACGCAGCCGTGCCGCCTGGCATACGATTTGGTGGATGAGGCTGGGGAGAGCGTCGTTGCCGTCGAAGGCGATCGTCTGCTCTGCCCGCGTGACTATCTGGGCATTGCTCATTTACCCGAGCTTGTTGCTGCCGGGGTGGCGTCGCTCAAGATCGAGGGGCGTATGAAGAACCCCGACTACGTCTACAACGTGGTGCGGGCGTGGCGCCGGGCGCTCGATATGCTGCGTGATGGCGCGTGGGATCCCGATGCCGTGCAGGCGCTCGAACGTGAGCTGGGAAGGTCGTTTAACCGCGGGTTTACCGACGCGTATCTGCGAGGCCGCTCGGGCGCGGAGCTTATGAGTTTTGAACGCGCGATCAACCAGGGCGTGCGTGTGGGCCGTTTGGTTGCCGTGGGACACGAGGAAGTGACCGTCGAGCTCGATGCCGCCGTGGCGGCGGGCGATACGCTCGAGATCAGGTTTTACCCGGGCGCCGACGCGCGTCCCGATGTACCTAAACGCTGGCCGCAAGTTCCCTGCCCGGTGGATGCCGCGGCGGGGGAGCGCATCGTTGTCCATTGCAAGCGCAAGGTCGACGCGGGCTGCGAAGTGTATCTGATTCGCAGCGCTGGTGTGCTTGAGCAAACGGCGGCGGCGCTGGAGCGCATGCGGGCCGAGGCCGATGCGGTCGCGCTTGCGAAACGCGCTGTCGAGACGCTGCCGTTTGCGGGCGTTCTGATGGATAGCGGAACGCAGCCGGAAGAACCTGCAGAGTCTGTCGCCGCTCGCTTGGTCTTTGCCTGGCAGCTGATGGACCAGGACCCAAACGAAGAGCTCGACCTGTCCGATGCGACTGTTGTGCTCGACGAGGTCTGCCGTGTGGGCGATATCGAGCGGACTCGGTCGCTCATGCAGCGCGCCGGCCGCATCGTCTGTCGTAATCTGGGACAAGTGGCGATAGCTCGCGAACTGCGCGTCGCCTTTGACGTGGCAGCGCCGGTGTTCTGTGCGAATCGGGCAACGCTCGCCTGGTTGCGGGGGCTTGGGGCGCAGCGCGTGTTTTTGCCTGCCGAACTTGTCGCTCACGATGCGAAACGCGTTGCCGAGCTTGCCGCCTGTCCTGGCGTCCTGGGCCCCGTCGATACCGATCGTCCCGAGCTCATGGTGTGCGAGCACTGCCTGCTGACCGCCGAGGGCGTCTGTGCCACCGATGCGACGGGACAGGCCTGTTGCCGCGACTGCTTGCGTCGCCGGCAGACGCGCTATCTGGTCGATCGTGACGGTACACGTTTGCCAGTTGCCATCGACGCATGCGGCAGGACGAGGATTTTCCTGTCGTAGGTGCCGCGTCGCGTCAGTTTGTTATCATATGAGAGTTTATGGACTTCCAGCACCGCTGTTTTCGGCGAGGGTGCTATAGCAAAAGGAGGATACCCAATGCTGTCTGTTGACGAGCAAATGCGTATCATCACCTCGGGCGCCGCGAAGATTGTCCCCGAGGCCGACCTTCGTAAGAAGCTTGAGAAGGGTGAGCCCCTCAACATCAAGCTCGGCGTCGATCCCACCAGTCCCGACCTGCACCTGGGCCACGCCGTGCCCCTGCGCAAGATGCGCCAGTTCCAGGACCTGGGCCACAACGTCACCCTGATCATCGGCAACGGTACCGCGCTGATCGGCGATCCTTCGGGCAAGAACTCCACCCGCCCGCAGCTTTCTCAGGAGCAGATCGAGGCCAACGCCGAGACTTACGTGAGCCAGGCCATGAAGATCTTGGACCCCGAGAAGACCACCATCGTGCACAACGGCGACTGGATCTTGTCGATGGACCTGGCCGGTCTGTTGCAGGTGTGCTCCAAGTTCACCGTCGCCCGCATTCTTGAGCGCGATGACTTTACCAAGCGCTATCAGTCCCAGACGCCGATCGCCCTGCACGAGTTCCTGTATCCCGTGATGCAGGCATACGATTCGGTCATGATCAAGGCTGACGTGGAGATGGGCGGCACCGACCAGCTTTTCAACCTGCTCGCCGGCCGTGAGCTCATGGAGAAGATGGGCATGGAGCCGCAGATCGCGCTCACCATGCCGCTGCTCGAGGGCACCGATGGCGTCCGTAAGATGTCCAAGTCCTATGGCAACTACATCGGTCTGACCGACGCGCCCAAGGATATGTTCGGCAAGACCATGTCCATCCCCGACGAGATGATCGGCAAGTACTACCGCCTGGCGAGCTCGCTCACCCCGGCCGAGGTCGACAAGATCGACGCTGCCCTGGCCGATGGCTCTGCCGATCCCTATGAGCTCAAGCGCGCTCTGGGCCGCGACCTGTGCGACACCTACCACGGCGCCGGTGCCGGCGACGAGGCTCAGGCCGAGTTCGACCGCGTGTTCAAGGAGGGCCAGCTCGCCGACTTCCCCGAGAAGCATATTGAGCTGACTGTAAACGACGAGGGCCAGATTTACCTTGCCGGCCTGCTCAAGGACCTGGGTCTTTCGGCCAGCGCCGGCCAGGCTCGTCGCGACATCGATGGCGGCGGTGTCAAGATCAACGGCAAGGCCGTGGCTCCCAAGAGCTACAACATCGACCCCAGTGCCCTCAAGCTGGGCGACACCCTCTCCGTGGGCAAGCGCAAGGGCTTTAAGCTGGTCTAACGAGCAAGTTGACCTCACAAGTGCAACAAGGCCGCAGCCGGGATTTCCGACTGCGGCCTTTTTGGCACTTAGGGATGATCCTTTTGTGCCGGCACTTTGGGACACTCCTTGTCAGTGGTGCAAAGCAGCCTGTCCCCATTGCGCCAAGCGGTGTGTGCCGTTAAGCAGAGGGGCGTATTGCTGACCCATCGTTTGGGCATACAATGGCTATTGGCTTGCTGCGGTGAAGGTCTGTCCGCTCCGCAGCTTTTTTCTACGGTTAAAGGAGTATGTATGTCCGTTGAGGTCATGAGGTCTGTGATCGATGCCGCCGAGGGCCGCGTGCCCGTCGACACGCTGTTTGCCAACGCACAGATCGTTGATGTGTACGGTCAGCGCGTGGCGCCCGGTAGCGTCGCCGTCAAGGACGGCGTGATTGTCGGTGTTCTCTACGATGGTCGAGATGACGCTGCTGGCACGTACGAGGCAGCTGAGGTTATCGACTGTCAGGGTCGCTATCTCGCACCCGGCTTTATTGACGGACACTTGCATATCGAGTCTTCGAACATCCGCCCTGCCGAGTATGCGCGCATGGCGGCGACGCGTGGTACCACCACCGCTATTGCCGACAGCCACGAGATCGCTAACGTTTCCGGCCTAGACGGCCTGCGCTTTATGATCGAGGACGGTTGTCGCGCGCCCATCTCCATCAAGTACATGATGCCTTCGTGCGTGCCCGCACTGCCCGACGAGCAGGCCGGTGCCGTTATCACTGCTGCCGATATGCAGGCGTTTTTTGCCGAGCATCCGGGCGACGTCTTTGGCCTGGGCGAAATGATGAACCTGCCGGGTGTCTTTATGGCCGACCCCGAGACCTGCGCTCGCATCGATGCTGCCAACCAGACACCGTCCAAGCAGGTTGACGGTCATGCTCCGCTTGTTGCCGGCAAGGATCTCAACGCCTATGCCGCGGCGGGTATTATCGCCGACCACGAGTCGACGATTCCCGAGGAAGCGCTCGACAAGCTATCCCGCGGCATGTATGTCATGCTGCGCGAAGGCACCTGCAGCCATGATCTTGCCAACCTGTCGCCTATGCTGCTGGAAAACCCCGCCCGTGCTCGCCGCTGCTGCTTTGCGACCGACGACCGCGCCCCCTCCGACGCGCTTTCGACCGGCATGATCGACAACGCCTGCCGCGTGGCCATCGAGGCCGGCATCGACCCGGTGGTCGCCATCTCCATGGCGTCCCTTTCCACGGCCGAGGCCTTTGGTCTGGACCACGGTTGCCGCGATCCGCATGAGCTCCGCGGCGCCATCGCTCCGGGTAAGCGTGCCGACCTGCTGGTGCTCAACGATCTGACGTTTGCCACGGCCCCGCATCGCGTATATGCCGCCGGTGCTCTGGTGGCGCAGGATGGCGCCTTTGTGGGCGAGATCGCACCCGAGATGGCTGAGGTTGCAGCCCTTGCCGACGAGCTGCGCGCCTCTGTTAAGCTGCCGAAGCTTTCGCTCGACGTTTTCGACTATGCCTTTAAGCCGGGCGAGGCTGTGATTGACGTGGTGCCGGGTAAGGCCATCACGGGTATGGCTCGCCCCGAGAGCGCCGAGGGCCTGCGCCGCATTATGCTGATTGAGCGCCATGGCCGCGGCGTGTCGCTGCAAGCCGAGGGCGTCGACGGCGACGGCCCCGATGGCCTGGGCCTGGTCGGCAAGCATATCGGTCGCGGCTGGGTGCGCGGTTTCACCATCACCGGTGGTGCCATTGCCTCCACGATCGGCCACGACTCGCACAACGTGTGCGTGGTGGGCGACAACGCCGCCGATATGATGGCTGCTGTTGAGGCCGTGGGCCAGGGCGGTCACGTGCTGGTGCGCAACGGCGAGGTCGTGGCCCGCATTCCGCTGGCGCTCGGTGGCCTGATGAGCGAGGGCACGGCCGAGGATGTCGCAGCGCAGCACGACGACTTTATGGTCAAGGCGCGCGCCATGGGTATTGAGCCGCCGCTCGACCCCATCATGGGCATCATCTTCCTGCCCCTGCCGGTCATCCCGACGCTCCGCATCCGCCCCGAGGGCATGTTCGACGTCACCACCTTCACCTACGCCGACTAGTCATCGGGGACGTTCTTAAACGACTAGTCGCTGGGGACACTCTTTGGCGTGTCGCCTGACGCCGCGACCGTGGGCTCTCTGGCGCGCGTGAGCTATTTGCCAGGTCTATGTAACGTTTATGACTGCGGGGTCTTATTTGAGCTCCCTTTGGGTACGTTGGAATCGGATACACGTTCGATTCCAGCAAGCCCGAAGGGAGCTTTTCTATGTTTAAGCTGATTGCATCCGATATGGACGGCACGTTGCTTGACGAAAACGGCCAGGTGCCTCCCGAGACCTACGAACTGATTTTGGCGCTACGCGAGCATGGCGTGCATTTTGCCGCATCGTCAGGCCGCCGCTACGATCGCCTGTGCGAGTTCTTTGCGCCCGTTCGCGACAAAATGGACTTTGTCGCAGCTAACGGTGCCCAGGTCTACGCCGACGGCAAAATGGTAGGCCGTGAGGTGTATTCGCACCTGGCGATTCGAAAGCTCGCCCAGGCCGTCGCGACGTTTCCCAATCTGCATCTTGCGCTCTTTGACCGAACCAAGTCCTTCTTGCTCGATGACGAGAGTAAGTTCGTGCGCGAGGTGGATAAGGACCTTCCCAATGCCGAGCGCATTTGGGAGCTGCCCGATCCCAGCGTAAATATCATCAAGGCGAGTATCTTTTGCGATGATGGTGCCGTTATGGACAGCGCTTACGTACTGCAGCGCGAGCTCGGCCAGTTCTTTACCTTTGCGCCTTCGGGCAACGCGTGGATCGATGCCATGCAGCCCGGCGTGTCGAAGGCCTCTGGCATCGCGCAGCTCGCGGAGCATTACGGCATTGGGCGCGATGAGATCATGGCATTTGGCGACTCGATGAACGACTACGAGATCATTCGCTTTGTCGGCACGGGCTGCGCGATGGAAAACGCGCGCCCCGCGCTCAAGGCAGTTGCCGATCGCGTGGTGGGGTGCAACCGCGACCACGCCGTCCAGCAGGAGCTCCGTCGCGTGCTGGAGAGTCTCGCCTAATTCGGCAGATGGGGACAGTCCTTGCAGCGCCCCGTGAAGAGTGCCCCCAACGACTACTGTGACCAGGGTAGCTAAAAAAGCCCCGTCCCAAATTAGCTACCCTGCCGGGTTGCTGCTGCTAGGCGAGGGCGGCCATGATGGCGCGGGCGACGCCGTCGTGGTCGTTGTCGTATTCGGTGATGGCGCCGGCGGCTTCGCGGTCCTCGGGCTCGGCATTGATCATCGCCGTACCGTGGCCCGCCGCCTGCAGCATGGGGATGTCGTTGATGTTGTCGCCGAACGCCCAGGCGTCGGCGAGACGCTCGCCCAGATGCCCACATAGCCAAGCCAATGCCGTTCCCTTGGTGGCGCCCCCGCCCATGACCTCGATATTCATGGCGTACGAACGCGTGACCTCAATGCCTCCGAGCGTGTCGAGCTCAGCCGCGATGGCGTCGCGATCGGCCGGGTCGTGCCAGTACATGGCGATGCGTTCGAGCACCTCGACCTCGTCGATCTTGCTGTCGATATCCATGTCGATCGGCGTTCGCGTGCGCTTGAGCGATGCCGCGATGTGAGGATCTCCGCCGCAGAATTCGTCCAGGCGCGTGTAGAGCGAGCGGGGGAGGAAGCACTGTCCATCCGCGAAGATATCGAAGGTCACATCGTGGCCAGCGGCAATGCTATGGACGCGGTGGGCGATGGCGCGGTCGAGCGGTCGGCTCAATATGCGCGTGGCGCGTGAGGCATCGGTGGGCACATCCTCGTCGAGCTGCCAGACGCTAGCACCATTGGCGCAGACCGCGTAGTGCACGGCAGGATGGGCGAGGATGTCCTCAAAGACGCCCGACAGCGGACGCCCCGTGCACGGTACAAACTCAATGCCGCGACGTGCGAGCTCGTCGAGCATCGCCCAGGTGGCGTCGCTCATCTGCTTGTCACTCGTCAACAGTGTTCCATCCATATCGGAAAAAACAATCATTCGATGCAGCCCTTTCTGCTGGCATAAAAAGCGTGGCCGAGGGCGGTGATACCCTGGCCACGCTCGTGTTCTATAACGGTGCGCGTCCTAACGGTCGGCGAGTGGCTTGTACTCCAGTGGCTCGATTACCGGACGGTATGCCGGGCGAATAATACGGTGTGCGCAGAAGAGCTCTTCCATGCGGTGTGCCGACCAGCCTGCCATGCGGGCCACGGCGAACATCGGCGTAAAGAGCGTCTCGGGTACGCCGAGCATCTTGTAGATAAAGCCCGTGTACAGGTCAATATTGGCGCAGATAGGTTTGGTCATGCCATGGTCGCGCATGACCTGGGGCGCCAGGCGCTCGATGCGCTCGATCAGCGCGAATTCCTCGCCCAGATCTTTCTTGGCGGCGAGCGAACGTGCGTAGTGGCGGCAGACCTCGGCGCGCGGGTCGCTGAGCGTGTAGACGGCGTGACCCATGCCGTAGATGAGCCCCGTGCCGTCAAAGGCCTGCTTGTCGAGAATCTTGCTCAGATATGCAGCAACCTCGTCATCGTCTTCCCAGTTGGAAACATGCGCGCGAATGTCCTCGTGCATGGATACGACCTTGGCGTTGGCACCGCCGTGACGCGGGCCCTTGAGCGAGCCGATAGCCGCGGCGTAGGCGGAATACGGGTCGGTGGCCGAAGAAGACAGCACGCGGCAGGCGAAGGTGGAGTTGTTACCGCCGCCGTGCTCGGCGTGGAGCATGAGCATCACGTCGAGCAGCATGGCCTCGTCGCGGGTGAACGCCATGCCGCCGCGCAGGACCTGCAGAATGGTCTCGGCGGTGGAGAGACCGGGCGTGGGGTGCGGCACGTGCATCTCCGAACCGTGGCACTTTGCGATCGATGCCATGTGCGCAAAGGCGGCGATGCGGGGCAGGCGTGCCAGCATGGAAATGGCAACGTCGATCTCGTGCTCGGGTGTGATTGCATCGGGATCGGCATCGAAGGCATAGAGCAGCAACACGGCGCGCTGAAGCACGTTCATGATGCTCGAGGATACCGTGGTCATGGGGAACACGCGGACGTATTCGTCGCTCAGGTGCCTAAAAGCACCTAGGCGTTCGCAAAAACCGTCAAGCTCTTCCTTGGTGGGCAGAGAGCCCGTGATGAGCAGGTAGGCGACTTCTTCGTAGCCGTAGCGGTTCTCGGCCTGGGCATTGTTGACCAGATCTTCGATGCTGTAGCCACGAAGCGTGAGCTTGCCCTGATCGGGCACAACCTTTCCGTCGACCTTGTTGTAGCCATGCACATCCGA
The DNA here is from genome assembly GCF_052118785.1 of Collinsella sp. LCP21S3_A9. Taxonomy (NCBI): domain Bacteria; kingdom Bacillati; phylum Actinomycetota; class Coriobacteriia; order Coriobacteriales; family Coriobacteriaceae; genus Collinsella; species Collinsella sp. LCP21S3_A9. Next base: position 90,996 of record NZ_JBQKGN010000005.1, read on the forward strand.
GATGCGAGTGAGGCCTGCAACCACGCCCGAGCCATCTGCATTGCGCAGGCCGCGCTTGACATCGTGCTCGACAAACAGGTCCTCGTCATAAGGGTCGGTCGGCAGGCCGTAGTATAGATTTTCGCTTTCGGGCGAAATCTGGCGGCTTGCTTCGTAGTCCAAGACCAGGCGGCTCAGGTGGTCGTCGAAGCGGTAATAGATTTTCTTGGCGTCGTAGGCCATGTGCGCTCCTCTCCGGGCCATGTGGCGACGTTGCGCCTGGGCGCACGTTGGGCCGTCGTCACGCAGCCTGTTCGCTACAGGCGGTACATAAAGTTAAAGACGTCCTCGCGCTGGATGGACACGTTAACGCCCGAAAGCTCGCCGGCCTCGGCCAGGGCCTTCTGCAGCTCGGCGAAGTCGAGCTTGGACTCGGCGGTGTCGGCCAGCATGGTCATGGTGAAGATGTCCTCGATAATGGACTGCGTAATGTCGCGGATGTCGACATTGGCTTCGCCCAGGACGCGGGTGACGCCGGCGACAATGCCGGGGCGGTTCTTGCCAAGGACGGTGATGACGATACGGGAGGACGAGATCTCGGCCATGGGAAACCCTTTCGCGTGTTGGCGGCGCGCGGCGGCGCTCCGCTACGGTACAGTGTTCATCATTGTACCTGTCCTGTGCAAAAAGGGGCGCCTTTGCTGCGGCGTTACACGTCTGCAACATGGAGCGCTTGTCTCGTAGGGTGTATTTTTTGGCACCCTGGACAGCTCGGGCGGCTCTGTTGGCGCCGCGATCGGGCAGATTCGCCTGTGCGCTCCGGCGTAAAGACCGTGAACCTTTTGTGGGACGCTCGACGCCGTGGTAACATAGCCGAGTTTGTTGTCTTGGTCGGAAACCAAGACGCCTTATGCGCTGATCGGTAACCAGCGCCTGACCAATAAGGAGTCCTACCATGAAGCAGGGTATCCATCCCCAGTATGTCGAGTGCACGGTGACGTGCTCCTGCGGCAACACCTTCAAGACGCACGCTACCGTGTCCGAGATGAGGGTCGAGCTTTGCAACGAGTGCCACCCGTTCTACACCGGCCAGCAGAAGTTCGTCGACACCGGTGGACGCGTCCAGCGCTTCGCCGACAAGTTCGGTGGCGCCGCTGCCGCCCAGCTCAAGAAGGCCGAGGAGGCCAAGGCTGCCAAGGCCGCCAAGGCTGCTGAGGCCGAGGCCGCTCGCAAGGCCGCCGCTGAGGCTAAGGCTGCCGAGAAGGCCAAGCGTGCCGCTAAGTTTGCCGAGGAGGCTGCCAAGCAGGCCGCCGAGGCTCCCGCAGAGGCTCCCGTCGAGGAGGCCGCTGCCGAGGCCGAGACCACCGAGGCTGCTGAGTAAATAGCTCGCCGAGGAATCGCTCGCATTCATGGCAAAAGGGCCGTGCATCCAATTGGGTGCACGGCCCTTTTCTTATCGACGCAAAGTAGCACGTCCTCTTTGCACCGAACGGTGGGGATTTTTCGTTTGCCCAGATAAAACCTGCCAAAATAAACCTGTCCCTTTTTGGCAGGTAACCGATAGGAGGCTACGTGGACACATCGACGTCCTTGGGCAATCGCGAGCTCGCGGTGGCAAAGAAGCGTGCGCTCGATGCTGCCTATTTTAGGAAGGGTATCGCTGTCGCGGCGCTTTCGAGCTGCATGTATGCGCTGTACACGGCCTTTGTTACCGCCGGTCAGCTCTTTGGCGTTTGGGCCGGTTGGTTCGATGCATTTGCTCCCTCCGGCCTTTTGGCGGTATTCATCTTGCCCACGATCGCCTCGGGCGTCAATGACGTGCTGAGTGCCGTCTGGGCCACGTATTTCACTGCCGGTCAGGGCAAACTCGCCGACCTAGGCCGCTGCATCGCCTCAAAGCCCGGCGTCATCGTTATCGCCGCCGCCTTCATTGGCGGGCCCATCGCTTCTGCCGCCTACGTTATCGCGCTTTCGCAGGCAGGCACGCTTGCCGTGCCCATCGCCGCGCTCAACCCCGCGATCGGTGCGGTGCTCGCCCGCGTGCTCTACCGACAGCCGCTTAGCCCCCGTGTCGTCACCGGCATCGTTGTCTGCGTGGTCGCCGGCGCCATGATCGGTAGCGCCGGCCTGAGCGGGCAGTCATCTTCCGGCATGGCGCTTGGCCTGGGCCTGGCGCTGTTAGCCGCCCTGTGCTGGGGCGTCGAGGGATGCGTGGGCGGCCGCGCCACCTGCATGATCGATCCTCAGATCGCCATCAACATCCGTCAGCTTGTCTCGGGGGTCGGCAACCTGTGCTTGGTACTGCCGGCCCTAACCTTGGCATGCGGAGAGCCCCTTGGTCAGAGTTACGTCCTTGTCGCCCAAGCGCTCACCGACAAATCCTCCGTCGTGTTTTTCGCCTGCTCCGGTTTTGCCGCCTACTTTTCGTTTATGAGCTGGTATCGCGCCAACTCCATGTGCGGCACGGCGCTGGGCATGGCCATCAACGGCACCTATACCTTTACAGCGCCGCTGTTTACGTGGATTATCGTCGGCCTGGTCTTGGGCTTTGACGGCTACGCGCTTCCGTCCGTCGCATGGGTGGCGGCCGTCGTCAACCTCGTCGGCATTTGCCTGATCGCCGTGAATCCCCTCGACATGGTTAAAAAGGACGGTGATCGGGATGCTTCCGCTTAATTATGCCATGCTCGATTATTTTGTTTGCCATGACGAGGCTTGCGTCGACGATGTGATGGCCGATCTCGCGGCCGAGTATGCATCGTTTGCCGCCTTTGCAAGGCCGCGCATGCAGGAGGCGCTCATGACCGCGCACAAGAATGGCCTGATTGACGAGGCGCGCTTTGATTTGAATGCCGAAGGCGAGCTTCGCGTCTACTATCGGGCGAGCGCCGAGCAGCGCAAAGTTATCGGCGCTTATCTGGGCCGTAGCCACTAAAATAAAACGTCCCTTTTTGGCAGGTCGGTCGTAGTTATTACGTGGGGGATGAGGTCGAGCGTATAGCGTGCGTCCCGTTTGGCTAAAGTACAACTATCTGTGTTTAACTCGCCCAGTGCAGTGCGCTACGGGCGATGGCCAAAAAAGGAAAACCACATGGGATTCATGTCAAAGCTGCTGTCCTTTGGATCCGATAAGGACCTTAAGCGCTACTACAAGATCGTTGACCAGATCAACGGGCTTGAGCCTCAGTTTGAGAAGATGACCGAGGAGGAGCTTCGCGGCCAGACCGATAAGTTCCGCGAGCGTTATGCTAACGGCGAGTCGCTTGACGACATGCTCCCCGAGGCCTTTGCCACCGTGCGCGAGGCTTCAAAGCGCATCACGGGCATGCGTCACTTTGACGTACAGCTCATCGGCGCCATGGCGCTGCACGAGGGTCATATCGCCGAGATGAAGACCGGCGAAGGCAAGACGCTCGTCTCCACCCTGGCCGGCTATCTTAACGCCATCGCCGGCAAGGGCGTGCATGTCGTTACCGTCAACGACTACCTGGCAAAGCGCGACTCCGAGTGGATGGGCCGCATCTACAAGTATTTGGGCATGACCGTCGGCCTGCTGCAGAACAACATGCCGCTCGAGCTTAAGCGCCCGGCCTACCAGGCCGATGTCACCTACGGCACCAACTCCGAGTTTGGCTTTGACTACCTGCGCGACAACATGGTCACCCGCCCCGAGCAGCGCGTCCAGCGCGGCCACAGCTACGCTATCGTCGACGAGGTCGACTCCATCCTGATCGACGAGGCCAGGACCCCGCTGATCATCTCGGGCGCCGGCACCAAGTCGGCCAGCACCTACAAGGACTTCGCGCGCGCTGTGCGCGGGCTGGAGCGCGGCGAGGACGTGTCGCACGATATGCTCACCGCTACCGAGGACGTGGAGCCCACGGGCGACTACGTCATGGACGAGGCCAAGCACACCATTGCCGCCACCGAGCGCGGCCTCAAGAAGATCGAGCGCCGCCTGGGTATCGAGGACATCTACGCCGACCTTTCGGGCCAGCTGGTCAACCACCTGCAGCAGGCGTTGAAGGCCCAATACATGTTCCACCGCGACAAGCAGTACGTCGTTACCAACGGCGAGGTCAAGATTGTCGATGAGTTCACCGGCCGCATCATGGAGGGCCGTCGCTACTCCGAGGGCCTGCACCAGGCTATCGAGGCCAAAGAGGGCGTGCTCGTGCGCGAGGAAAACCAGACCCTTGCCACCATCACCCTGCAGAACTACTTCCGTCTGTATGACAAGCTCTCCGGCATGACCGGTACGGCGCTTACCGAGGACGCCGAGTTCCGCGAGATCTACAAGCTGCCCGTCGAGGTCATCCCCTCCAACAAGCCCGTGCAGCGTGTCGATCACGAGGACCTGGTGTACCGCACCATCCAGGCCAAGTACAACGCCGTTGCCGACGACGTCGAGCGACGTCACGCCAAGGGCCAGCCGGTCCTGGTGGGCACCGTCTCCATCGAAAGCTCCGAGAAGCTGTCGGCCGCCCTTACCAAGCGCGGCATCGCGCACGAGGTCCTCAACGCAAAGCACCACGAGCGCGAGGCTCATATCGTTGCCCAGGCCGGACGCTACGGCGCCGTGACCATCGCTACTAACATGGCCGGTCGTGGTACCGACATCCTGCTGGGCGGCAACCCCGACGAGCTGGTGCGCGAGCGCCTTGAGTACGAGGGCCTGACCATGGAGGACGTGACGCCCGAGCAGCTCGAGCAGTTTAACGCCGAGGCCAAGGAGACCTGCAAGGCCGAGCGCGAGCGCGTGCTTGCCGCCGGCGGCCTGACCGTCATCGGTACCGAGCGCCATGAGTCCCGTCGTATCGACAACCAGCTGCGCGGCCGCTCCGGTCGTCAGGGCGATCCGGGCGAGACCCAGTTCTACCTGTCGCTCGAGGACGATCTGATGCGCCTGTTCGGTGGCGACAAGATGGACCGCGTCTCCAAGATGATGGTCACGGCAGAAATGGGCGACGACATGCCCATCCAGCACAAGATCATCTCCAAGGCCGTCGAGAGCGCCCAGCACAAGGTCGAGAGCATCAACTTCTCCATGCGCAAGAGCGTTCTTGAGTACGACGACGTGATGAACAAACAGCGCCAGGTTATCTACGCCGAGCGCAACAAGATTCTGGACGGTAAGGACCTGACCGACCACATCACCGAGGTCATGCACGACACCGTGTACCGCTGCGTGCAGGAGTTTTGCACTAAGGACAGCCACGACGGCGAGCGCGACCTCGATGGCCTGCGCAAGTGGGTCGTGGAGCTGACCGGCCATATCGATACGCCCAAGTTCCCCGACGAGGATTACGAGGCCCTTGCTGCCGATGTCCTGGCCTACGTCGAGAAGTGCTACAACATGAAGGCCGAGCGCCTGGGCGAGGACCTCATGCGCGAGCTCAATACTCAGGTTATGTTGCGCGTCATCGATACCCGCTGGATGAACTACCTGCAGGAGATGGACTATCTCAAGACCGGTATCGGACTGCGCGGCTTTGGTCAGCGCGACCCGCTGGTCGAGTACAAGACCGAGGCCTATGGTGCCTTCCAGATGCTCGTTGACACCATGTACGAGGATTACCTGCGCACCGTCCTGCGCATCGAGATTAAGGCCGCCCCGCGTGCCGTCGAGCACAAGGAGGACCCCGCGCTCGAGGGTGCGCGCTTCTCCGGCCCCGCCGACGTCGATGGCGACAACGGCAACTCGGTCCTGCGCAAGGAGGCACGGGCACAGGCTCGCACGGCCGTCCAGGGCGGACCGGCAGCTGTCAACAACGGCGCTAAGGTGACCACCTACCGCAAGTCCGAGAGCGACGACCCGTATGTCAACGTGGGTCGCAACGAACCGTGCCCTTGCGGCAGCGGCAAGAAGTTCAAGTACTGCCACGGCAGGAATCGTTAATGGCCGAGGCTTTAGAGGTAACGCCCGCCGAGCTGGACAAGTTTGCGGACCGGCTCGGCGAGGTCGAGTCGTATCTTCATTTGGACGAGAAGCGCACCCACGTGACCGAGCTTGAGGCCAAGAGCGTCGCTCCCGGCTTTTGGGACGACGCCGATGCCGCTCGCGCCACGATGGAAGAGATTGCGCGCGCCAAGGAGGATATCGCCGCCGTGGATACCGCGCGCGGCGAGCTCTCCGATGCCCGCGCGGCGCTGGAACTTGCCGAGGAAATGGGCGATGACCCCGATGCCGCTGCACTGCGTGAGGAGGCTGCCGCCACGGCTGATCGTCTGGCTCGCGCCATCGATGAGCTCGAACTTTCGAGCTGGTTTACCGGCGAGTTCGATCACGGTGACGCGATTGTGACCATCAAGCCCGGACAGGGCGGCTTGGAGGCGCAGGACTGGACCTTCATGCTCTTTAAGATGTACATGAAGTACTGCCAACGCCGCGGCTGGAAGGTCACCATCAACGATTGCCCCGCTGCCGAGGTCATTGGCATTGATCGCGCGACCTTTACCGTTGAGGGCAAGGATGCCTTCGGTATGCTTCGTGCCGAGGCCGGCGTTCACCGTTTGGTGCGCATTAGCCCCACCGATGACAAGAAGCGTCGACAGACTACGTTTGCCGGCGTCGAGGTCATTCCGGTGCTGCCCGACGATATCGATATCGAGATCAACCCCGACGATATCCGCGTCGACGTGTACCACGCAAGCGGCCCGGGCGGCCAGGGCGTCAACACCACCGACTCCGCCGTGCGCGTGACGCATTTTCCCAGCGGCATTGTAGTGACCTGCCAAAATGAGCGCAGCCAGATTCAGAACAAGGCCGCGTGTATGCAGATTCTCAAGGCCCGTCTGTACGAGATTGAGCTCGAGAAGCGCGCCGAGGCGCTCGACGAGATCCGCGGTCCCAAGACCACGATTGGCTTTGGCAACCAGATCCGCAGCTACGTGCTCTATCCGTATCAGATGGTCAAGGACCTGCGCTCGGGCGTGGAGACCAGCAACGTCGACGCCGTTCTCGACGATGGCGACTTGGATCCGTTTGTGATCGGCTACCATCGCTGGGCTACCGGCAATGCTGATGCGGAGTCTCCGTCCGCTTAAGCCCCGGGTGAGTCACGGACCGACACTAAACTCTGGACAGGCGGTTTTATATCCAGAGCAAACCCGCCGCGGGGTGGTTTTTCCTCGGCGAATCGGTAGAATCAAATACGGTAAGAAGTTCAAAGCGCACCCAAGGGGGTGCGCTTTTTTGAGGGAGGTAGCATGGCATATCGTCTGGATATCAAGCGCATTCTTTCAATGAACTTCTTCCGCGATCTACCCCAGATCATGCTTGGGTGCGCTTTGGCGGCCATCGCGACCGACCTGTTTTTGATTCCCAACGGTCTTGCCGCCGGTGGCGTTACGGGCCTTGCGACTATTATCCAGGCGGTCGGTGCCGCGCGGGGCGTGTCGCTGCCCGTCGGTATCCAAACCATCGTGATGAATGCCTTGCTGTTGCTGGTCGTCATGCGCGAGGGCGGCATGTTCTATGTGGTACAGACGGCGACAGGCTTTGTGCTACTGGGCTTCTTTACCGACCTGTTTGCCCCGTTTGTAGCGCCTCTGGCAGATGCAGACCTGATGCTTCCCGCTATGTGGGGCGGCATTATCACGGGCATTGGTTACGGCATGGTGTTACGCGCCGGCGCCAACACCGGCGGCTCCGACACCATCGGCCAGATTATCTCACGTAATACCTCGCTGCCGGTGGGTTCGACCGTCATGGCGATCGATGTCGCCGTATGCGCGGCATCGGCCCCCGTCTTCTCTCTAGAGAACGCGCTGTATGCAGGGCTTTCGATGGTAATTAGCGGCTATGTGATCGACGCTGTGGTCGATGGCGGCAACAAGCGCCGTATGGTGCTCATCATCTCGGAGAATTTCCCCGATATCGCGGCCGATATCATGTATGGCCTGGGTCGCGGCTGCACTAAATTTAAGGCGACCGGCATGTATTCGGGCGCTGAGAAGCCGGTGATTATGGTGATCGTTAGCCGCCGCGAGCTCAATACACTCAAGACCATCGTGCGCGAGCGCGATCCTCAAGCTATCGTGACGGTCGCCGACGTTACGGAAGCCTTCGGTGAGGGGTTCAAGGACATTAACGCGTAGGGCAGACTGCGCTCCATCCAAAAGACGTTCACATTGATAAACCGATTCATCAGCGGGTCTGCCAGCTAAATTATTCAAATAATGATAAAAACTCTGGTAAAGCCTTCAGTTTCCAGCATAATGAATGGCGCACGTGCATTGCGGCTGGGTTGGGATTACCTTCTGCGCCGTGCGCATCTTGTCTAAAGAGGATGAAAGGAAGGCACAATGAGCGACGAAGAGCTCAAAAAAGTTGCCAACGAGGTAAGGAAGGGCATCGTCACCGGCGTGCACGCTGCCAAGTCCGGCCATCCGGGCGGTTCGCTCGGCTCTGCCGACATCATGACTTATCTGTACTTTGAGGAAATGAATGTCGACCCGGCCGATCCTCGCAAGGCCGACCGCGACCGCTTTGTGCTCTCCAAGGGCCATTGCGCTCCGGGTCTGTACGCCGTGCTCGCCGAGCGCGGATTCTTCCCCAAGGAGGACCTCGAGACGCTGCGCCATATCGGCAGCCACCTGCAGGGCCACCCCAACATGAACGACACCCCGGGCGTCGACATGTCCACCGGCTCGCTGGGCCAGGGCATCTCCGCCGCCGTGGGCATGGCCGTCGCCGCCAAGCACTGGGGCGATACTTACCGCACGTACGCCCTGCTGGGCGACGGCGAGAGCGAGGAGGGCCAGGTCTGGGAGGCCGCCATGTTTGCCGGCAATCAGCAGCTCGACAACCTCTGTGTGATCGTTGACCACAACGGTCTGCAGATTGACGGTCCCGTCGAGGAGGTCAACGATCCCATGCCGCTCGCCGACAAGTTCCGCGCCTTTAAGTTCCACGTGGTGGAGCTCGCCGACGGCAACGACTTCGGTCAGATTCGCGCCGCCTTTGCCGAGGCTCGCGCCACCAAGGGTCAGCCTACCGCCATTATCGCCGAGACCATGAAGGGCAAGGGCGTTTCCTTTATGGAGAACCAGGTTGGTTGGCACGGCAAGGCCCCCAACGATGAACAGTTTGAGCAGGCCATGGCAGAGCTCACGGCCGCCGGAGAGGAGCTCTAGGATGGCAGACGTCAAGAAAATCGCCACGCGTGTAAGCTACGGCGAGGCCCTCGTTGAGCTCGCTGCCGAGCACGACGACTTTGTGGTCCTCGACGCCGACCTGGCTGCCGCCACGCAGACCGGTAAGTTTAAGGCCGCCTGCCCCGACCGCTTCTTCGATGTGGGCATTGCCGAGAGCAACCTGATGGGTGTCGCCGCCGGTATCGCGACCACCGGTCGTACTGCCTTTGCGAGCACCTTTGCCATGTTTGCCGCCGGCCGCGCTTTTGAGCAGGTCCGTAACTCCATCGGCTATCCGCACCTCAACGTCAAGATCGGCGCCACGCACGCCGGTATTTCGGTGGGCGAGGACGGTGCCACGCACCAGTGCTGCGAGGATATCGCCCTTATGCGTGTTATCCCTGGCATGACCGTGATTGTCCCGGCCGACGACGTGGAGGCCCGCGCCGTGGTCCGCGCCGCCTACGAGTGCGACGGCCCCGTGTACATGCGCTTTGCCCGTTTGGCCTCGCCGGTCATCAACGACCCCGAGACCTACAAGTTCGAGCCGGGCCGCGGCATCGTCATGCGTGAGGGCGCCGATGTGACCATCATCGCCTGCGGCCTGATGGTTGGCGAGGCTCTCGAGGCTGCCGAGCAGCTCGCTGCCGAGGGCATCGACGCCGAGGTCATCAACATGCACACCATTAAGCCCATCGACGCCGATCTGATCGTCAAGAGCGCCGCCAAGACCGGCCACGTCGTGACCGTCGAGGAACACTCCGTGATCGGTGGCCTGGGCAGCGCCGTTGCCGACGTGCTCTGCGAGCAGTGCCCGACGCCGCTCAAGAAGATTGGCGTCAACGACACCTTTGGCGAGTCCGGCCCGGGCGCCGAGCTCCTGCACAAGTACGGCCTGGATGCCGCCAACATCGTGGCAACCACCAAGGAGTTCTTGGCCTAGGGCAAGACGAGGCAAAGTATCGCTTTAGCAACCGTATGCAAGCCACAACAGGGGCGCACCCAAAGAGGGCGCCCCTGTTTTTTGTGGGCAACAAACAAATCGGGCCCGCACCAAGCAAGGGCTTCCTCCGGGAAGCGGGCCCAGACCAGCAAAGTGCAACTCAGCCCTCCCAACTTTGTATATGCGGCACCCCAAGAAAAACGCGGCGACTCCTTAGTAGCCGCAGGCCGCGCACAGGGCTACCTCCCAAATCATTCCGCAGGACGGAGGAGTCCCCGCAGCGCGAAGCGCACAGCGGGGACTCCGACATGTCCGAGGACGATTTGGGAGGTAGCCCTGTGCGCGGCCGGTGAGACCAAAACCTTGCCATGCTTCTTATGTGCAGCGAAGCTAATGCTGCTAAAATACAAAGCGCTCATGTAGTTTAAACGCACGATGATAAGGAGCACCAGTGGGTAACCACTTCCGTACCTCCGGTGCGGGCGATGAGGCCCCCAAGACACGGCAAGGTGTCCCGGGCACACGTTTCGCCACTCCGGATTCAGAGGGCCAGCATATTGCTCAGGCCCCCGCACAGCCGGCAGATCAGGCACGGCCGGCATCCGATCCCTTTGCCTACAATCCCACCAGCGATGTCGAGCTTTCTGCCGCTGCGGGCTTTGAGCCCGTCCAAAAGGTGACTGCTCGCGTGAACCAGCCTCAGACGTCAGCCGAGCCTCAGCCGACCATGGCGGGCATTCCCGATCCCATGGTTCCTGCTACGCCCGCGCCGCAGCCGGCGCAGTCCGGCCTCTTTGCCGGCATTCCCGATCCTATGCAGCCCGCTGCGCCCATAGTCGAGAATGATCAGGCTGCCGAGGTCGCAAGTCTTGACAATGCGCTCAACAACCCCGATTTTACGTCGGTGTTCGCGCCTATCGATCCGCAGGCAAGTCGCAAGAAGATGGCCAAGCAGGCCGGTGTCGAGCCCGTCATTCTGATGGAGCATGTCACCAAGATCTACCCGGCACAGCCCAACAAGCCCGCACTCGACGACATCAACATCGAGATCTATCCGGGTGAGTTCGTCTTCTTGGTCGGTCATTCCGGATCGGGTAAGACCACGCTGCTTTCCACGCTCAACCGTGATGTCAGGCCTACGAGCGGTCGCATTTTGGTCGCCGGTCAGGATCTCATGAAAATCAAGAACCGCAAGGTTCCCTTCCTGCGCCGCCAGATTGGCGCCGTGTTCCAGGACTTTAAGCTTCTGCCGCAAAAGACCGCCTATGAAAACGTGGCGTTTGCCCTGCAGTGCATAGGCAAGCCCAAGGGCGTCATTCGCAGCCAGGTGCCCGAGGTACTGCGTCTGGTCGGTTTGGCCGATCAGATGGACTCGCTGCCCGATCAGCTTTCCGGCGGCGAGCAACAGCGCGTGGCCGTCGCCCGCGCCATGGTCAACCGTCCGCCGCTGCTGATTTGCGACGAGCCAACGGGCAACCTCGACCCGGCAATTTCGCTCGGCATCATGAAGCTGCTCGAGCGCATTAACCGCACCGGCACGACCGTGATCGTGGCTACCCACGATCGCGAGATGGTCGATAGTATGCATCGTCGCGTGATCGCCCTCGAGGGCGGCCACGTAATCCGCGACCAGGAGAGGGGAGGTTACGGCAACTATGGCACCAACTAACGTGGGCTATTCGCTCAAAGAGGCAATGAGCCACTTCTTCCGTAACTGGACCACCTCGCTCGGCGCCGTCATCACGATTTTCCTTTCGCTGTTTATCATCGGCCTGTTCATCATGGGTTCCGCGATGCTGAACTCCGTGATCGGCACCGTTGAGGACCAGGTTGTTATCAACGCGTTTATTAGCGATGACGCCGACCAGGCCGACGTCCAGGCTTTCGAGAGTGAGCTCAAGACGTGGAACAACGTTAAGTCCGTGACCTATAAGGACAAGGACGACGCGCTGGCCGAGTACACGAGCAAGATGTCGGGTAACGCCGACGCCACTCTGAGCGCACTTGACGGCCAGAATCCGCTGCCTGCTTCGTTCGCGATCGAGATGGACGATCCGTCCCAGGTCGAGAGCACGGCCAAGAAGCTCAAGAAGAACTCCGATTTCCAGAAGATCGCGGATGACGGTGACGTTGATGCGAGCGTTCTGTACGGTCAGGAGGAAGTGAGCCGCCTGTTCCAGGTGACGAACTACATCCGCATCGCTGCCGTTGTGCTTGTTGGTTTGCTGACGTTTATCGCGTTCATCTTTATCAACAACACGATTCGCCTGTCGATTACGGCTCGCCGCCGCGAGATTGCTATCATGCGCCTGGTGGGCGCCAGCAATGGCTTTATTCGCGGTCCGTTTATCACCGAGGGCGTGCTGCAGGCCGTTTTGGGCTCGCTGCTTTCCATCGGTGTTTTGGAGCTGCTTCGCAACCTGTTGGTTCCGCGTCTTCAGGAGAGCATTGGCTGGATGTCGTTTGCGCTGCCGATGCAATACTACCTGGTGACGTATGCCGCACTGATCCTGGTCGGCGTGATCATCGGTCTCTTTGGTTCCGCCATTGCCATGCGTCGCTACCTGCGCGTGTAGACACAGCTGGAATTAGTTTTGCTAACGGGCCGTCCCGCTCTGGGGCGGCCCGTTTTTTGATTCCCGTGCGACGGAGGAAAAGGGCTCACCGGCAGTTCGGCTTGTCTCGATAATTCGATTTTCTCCGTCACATAGGGATCATGACGCGAGGTGCGTGCCCTGTTGTTGATTGGGTAGACTCTTTGATGCGTGCGGTTTAGGCCTGCACGGTGTTTTGACATGATGCGGTTGCGCCTGCGGGCCCCGCAACAGATAGTAAGGAGGCGCCATGGGGCGCAATAACAAACATAAGCGTAGCGCTCGCAACAAGCGCGCGCCGGTGCGTAGCGAGCGGCGTCCCAGCCTGACGGGCCGTGTGCAGCTCCATGAGCACAGCGCCTATGTTGTCACCGATAATGGCGACTATAAGGTTATGGGTCGCGGCAAGCGCGAGATTATGGACGGCGACATCGTGGCCGTGAGCATTAAGACCGGACCGCGCGGCGATCGCCGTGCCGTGATCGAGGGCGTTGTCGAGCGCGCGGCCATAAGCGTGGTGGGCACGTATCAGACGGCAGGCCCGCTCGGTGTGATCGAGCCGCTTGATTCGCGTCTCAAGGCCGATTTCTTTATTTTGCCCGAGGATACTTCGGCGGAGCGTTTGGGCGTGCATCCGGGCGATGCAGTCGTCGCACGCATTTTGAGCTATCCGACACGCTTGGAATCGGGCACCGTGACTCTTGAGCGCCGCATTGGCGGCGACGATGCGCCCGACTTGGGCGTTCAATATGTCATGGCTCGTTACGGCTATACCGATACTTATCCCGAGACCGCCCTTGCCGAGGCCGAGGAGCTATCGCTCGACGTGGCGACAGCTCTTAAGGACCCACTTCGCCGCGATCTGCGCGACCGTTTTATCATCACGATCGATCCGGTCGACGCGCGCGACTTTGACGACGCCATCTCGTTGGAGCGCACGCCGCAGGGCGGCTACAAGCTGGGTGTCCATATCGCCGATGTATCGCATTATGTGGCCTGGGACGGACACATCGACCTAGAGGCTCGCCATCGCACGACGTCGGTGTACCTTGCCGATCGCGTGCTCCCCATGTTGCCCGAGCGCCTGTCGAATGACCTGTGTTCCTTGCGCCCCGACGAGGATCGCCTGGCGTTTACCGTCGACATCGAGCTCGATGCGCAGGGGCACGTCCGCCACTACGATCCGTATCCCAGCGTGATTCGCTCGCGCGTGCGTATGGACTATGACGGTGCCGAGGCATTGCTGGTGCGTGCCGGTGCGGTGGAGTACTCCGTGTTGGAAGGTGCTGCCGAGGATGTTGCTGCAGCCGAGGCGTCGCGCGAGGAGGCGCTTGAGCGCGGTTTGACTTGCGAAGAGACTGCCCGCGACTACGACGTGGATCTGAGCGATTTCCTAGTTGCTGCCAACGAGCTTGCCGAGCGACGCCGTCGCATTCGCCGTGCGCGCGGCTCGGTCGACTTTGACACGGCGGAGATTCGCGCTTTGCTGGACGAGGATGGCATTCCCGTGCAGATCGTGGCCCGCGAGCGCTCGTGTGCCACGTCGCTCATCGAGGAAGCTATGCTGCTTGCCAACGAGTGCGTTGCCGAGTGGCTGGCAGACCGCGATATTGAGGCATGCTATCGCGTGCATGAGGATCCCAGCCCCGACAGCTTGCACGGGGCCGCTGTGACGCTGGCGCAGCTGGGTATCATCGACGATCGCCGCGCGGCCGGCATTGCCCTGGGAAGTCCCGATGAGCTGCAGGCGGCAGTTGACGCTGCCGCTGGCACGGCAAATGCCCCGCTTGTCAACACGTTGCTATTGCGCAGTATGCAGCGCGCGCTGTACAAGCCGCGCAACGAGGGCCACTTTGCGCTCGCCGCGCCGTGCTACTGCCACTTTACGAGCCCTATCCGACGCTATCCGGACCTTGTTGTCCATCGCGTGCTCAAATTGCAACTGGCGTATGAGCAGCTGGGCGGCAAGGATGCCTTGGCGCGCACGCCGCGGCTGATTGGCAAGGGTCGCGAGTCGCTGCCGCGCATCTTGCCGCAGATTTGCCGTGCATGCAGCGATGCCGAGCGTGCGGCCGACGCCGCCAGCCATGCGACGCAAAAGATCAAGATTGCCCAGTATTACGAGGATCGTCTGGGCGAGCGCTATGCCGGAACCATTTCGTGGGTCAGCAGCATGGGCCTCTTTGTGCGCCTCGACCTGACACAGGTCGAGGGCTTGGTCTCGATTAAGAGTTTGGGAAGCGAGTGGTTCGAGTTTGACGAGGACGCGCTCACGTTGACGGGTGCCGACACGGGGCGCCGTTTTGAGTTGGGGCAACGCGTGATCATCGAGGTCTCGCGCGTCAATACCACGCGCGGGCACTTGGATTTCAGGCTTATTCATTAGCCGGAATTTGGTGATTGATAGAGAACGGGGCGGTCTTTTGGGGCTGCCTTTTTTGTGGCGGTTCAATCCTCTTGCCGCTCGCGCGCTTGCGTCTTCCGCCTGCTATAGGGGAGATAAAACCTACCAAAATAAACCTGTCCCTTTTTGGGAGGTTTACGAGAGAGCGGGGATGAGATGACAACGGTGTACGGGTATGCGCGGGTGAGCTCGCGTGATCAAAATCTGAATCGGCAGCTGGATGCGCTGGGCGCCTATGGCGTGGAACCGGCGAATATCTTTGCCGACCATGCGAGTGGCAAGGACTTCGATCGACCGCGATATCGCGAGCTGCTGTGCGCGTTGGATTCCGGCGATGTGCTGGTGGTACTTTCCATTGATCGGCTGGGCCGTAACTACAGCGAGATCCTCGAGGAATGGCGGTGCATAACCAAAGAGCTCGGCGCCGCCATCGTGGTGCTGGACATGCCATTGCTCGACACGCGCGCCAGAGACTGTGGTGGGTCGGACGTGACGAGTACGTTGATTGCCGATATTGTTTTGCAGCTGCTGAGCTATGTGGCGCAGGTGGAGCGCGAGAACATCCACCGGCGCCAAGCCGAGGGCATTGCGGCGGCGCGAGCGCGCGGCGTGCGCTTTGGCCGGCCCCGCAAGCCCTGTCCCCCGCAATTCGAGCTGGTACGCGATGCCTACGAGGCGGGTGATATCACGCGGAGTCAGGCGGCAAAGCGGCTAGGCGTGTGCGTGGGGACGTTCGATCGCTGGATGCGCGAGATGGAGTAGGGGCGCCACGGTCCTTTGGCGCCCCGATTCGAACATTTTGGATTTCGCTACGGCGACAACTGCATTTGGGGGTACACTCGCTGCTGCTCAAAAAATGACGGAGGTTAGCCCTTGGCGCGTGCGAAGCACATAGTCGGATGGATTTCGATTGTCCTGCTGGTCGTGACGCTGGCAAGTATTTGGATGCTGACGGAGCAAAACGTGGAGCAGACGTCGTCGCTCAGCGAGTCCACCGCGCGTGCGGTGGAAGGACGGGCCGCGGACGTGCGACCCGACGCCACGCAGGAGTTCCAGGCGGGGGATGCCGTCGAGGGCACGGATTCAACGACTGCCACTGTTCATCCCGACCCGCTTGCGCCCGTTCGTCTGTGGATGGGTGCCAACATTCGTCGCGTCGCACATACCGTTGAGTTCTTCTTTGTAGGACTGTTTGCTTCGGCGACAGTGGCATGCCTGGGCGAGTGCCTGCCATGCGCGCGATTCCGGTACGTACTCGCTCTGCTCTTTTGCGCCGTCTGCTCTGTCGGTGACCAAGTGCACAAGATCTTTGTTCCTGGTCGTCATTTCGACATGATCGACCTGGGCTTCGATGCCGCGGGTTACGTTGTCGCCATGCTGTTGGTGCTGTTGGCCGCCGCGCTGGTTCAGCGCGCGACCTGTCCCATTGGCGCCCATGAGAGGCGCTAACCTCAAGATGGAAAATCGCGACCGCCTGTACGTCGGCGCTGGTTACAATATCGGCATCGGTCGCAGATGGCCATCGATGCGCTGTTTGCCAGACACTTGTCTTCTCTAAGAAGGGAATCCCCATGGCAGTGCTGTTTGTTGAATACCCCAAATGCTCGACGTGTAAAAAGGCCAAGGCCTGGTTGGACGAGCATGGGGTTGAGTACGTCGATCGCGATATTGTTACAGACAATCCTTCGGCTGAGGAACTTGCGACCTGGATTGCTCGTTCGGGGCTGCCGGTGCGACGCTTCTTTAACTCGTCGGGCATGAAATATCGAGAGCTTGGTCTGAAAGCGCGCCTGGATGCGGGTATGACGGACCAGGAGTGCTTTGAGCTACTCGCGACTGACGGCATGCTGGTTAAGCGCCCGCTGCTGGTGGGCGACGACTTTGCGATCCCCGGCTTTAGGGAAGCGGCTTGGACCGAGGCGTTGCTGTAGCGGCTTCGGAAAGTGCGTCCCATTTTGAGTGCTGATTCTGGGATGTGCTTTCCGGTTGAGGGCTCTATCGGAAATGACATCCCGTTTCGAGCGCTGATTCTGGGACACGGTTTCCGGTTGAGGGCTCGACGGGAAAGTGGGGACCAGTTTGAGCTTGAAATCTGGGATGCGCTTTCTGCCGGCGGGCCTACTCCAGGGCGGGCCTGCCCCAGTCAGTCCTTCAGCTGCGCCCATTCATGTGGGTCGTAGATCTTTACGTGCTTGTCGGGCGTGTCGCTCCAGTACTCTTCGTCCATAAAGGGCAGGTATGCCTGAATGCCGGGGCAGATAAACGGAATTCGTTGCCGCTGCAGGCGCTCGCGCTGCCGCCGCTCCAGGTTCTTCTCGGATATGACGGTCGGCATGCCGGACAGCTCGACGAGGCTTGCCTGGATGCGCTTGAGGTTGGGGAGCGCCGCATGCCATGACGTCCGCATGATCAAAAGATACTTCGATTGTGTTGCCTGGTGCTATCGTTTTCGCGTTAGTATCTGCCAACGGTTGAGGGCTACCGCTCGCGGCGTTTTGCCCTTCGTGTACAGCGGTCGGCATCACAGGTCCTTCACGGGTTGGACGAAATTAGGCCAATTTGACCGAATTTTAAAAAAGTCAAAATTGGGGCTTGCGTCACGGCGAGACTTCCCGTATATTTCTTTCTTGCGCAAAGGCACAGCCGAGCGCAGCGATGCAATCATTGGGATGTCGTCTAATGGCAGGACAGCGGATTCTGGTTCCGTCAATGGGGGTTCGACTCCCTCCATCCCAGCCATTGCATTTGCTACATATGGCCCGTTCGTCTAGCGGTTTAGGACGCCGCCCTCTCAAGGCGGAGATCACCAGTTCGAATCTGGTACGGGCTACCACAAATTGAATGCCCGGGCCTCGCAAGAGACCCGGGTTTTGTGTATACACCGTATGTGTGGAATGAGCCGCGTTTCACCTGGACCGAGGAGTTGCCATGGACCTGCCCATCAGCCTACAAGACATTACGTATGCCGAGAATTACCTGGCGCAGGGAGACCTGGCCACGGCGACGCCGCTGCTGGAGCGTTTGGTGGAGCTCGCCGAGGAGTATATCGATGCCGAGTGCAAAACGGAGGAGAACCGCCAGTACTTTAGCTTCGATAGCAAGTTTGAGCGCCTGGCCTACCGCCGCGTGGAAAAGGATCCACGCGAGCTGGTGCAGGTCGAGGTGCCGTTTGACCGCCTGTACTCCGACATGGCGTTTGCCTACATCCGTCAGCAGGATTATGTGAGCGCCCGCAATGCCTTGATGCAGGCCGTGCGCTGGGACCCCATGAACTGCAACTACCGACTGGATCTGGCCGAGCTGTTCCGTGCGCTCGAGGACAAGCAGGAGTGGGCTTCGCTTTCGTTTTCGGTGCTGGAGCGTGCGAGTGACGGCAGGTGCGCCGCCCGCGCCTACGCCAACTTGGGCCAGTACTTTTTGGAGCCCGAGACCGAGAACGTCTCGGCGGCCGTGGGTTGCGCACGTCTGGCGCTGCGCTTGGCCCCTGGCGATTCACATACGACGCGCTTGCTCAGCAAGATCCATGCCACCTATCCGGATGCCGCCGACGAGAGTGATGAGCATGTGATGGGCGAGCTGGCGTTACAGGGCGTACCGACCTCGCCTTCGGCCGAGATTGCCATTTGTCTGATTATGTGTGCGACCGACGCTGCGAGCGACGGTGACAAGCAGGAGGCTACGCGCCTGACGGTCCGTGCCCGCGACCTGGTGGGCGAGGAGGCATGCGCGGCGATCATTAAGCTGGTGCGCGAAAGCGATGCCGAGCTCAACGCCGAGCGCAAGGCCAAACGCGAGGCCGCGAGCGGGAAAGCCGATGACGCCGAGGAGGCCGGCGATGCCCAGTAAGCGCGAGCGCAAGCTCATCTCCAAGAATCGTTCGGCGCATCACGAATACTTTATCGACGAGACATTCGAATGCGGCATTGAGCTGAGCGGTACCGAGGTCAAGTCGATTCGCGAGCGCGCCTGTCAGATTACCGATACTTTTGCGCTGATTCGCGGCGGCGAGTGCTGGCTGGTGGGTTTGCACATCCATCCCTATAGTCACGGTGGCGTGTGGAACCGTGATCCCGATCGCCGGCGCCGTCTGCTGCTGCATCGCAAGGAGATTGATTTTCTTGACGGCAAACTACGCAACCGCGGCTATGCACTGGTGCCGCTCGAGCTCTACTTTAATGCCGATGGTCGCGTTAAGCTGCTGTTGGGCCTGGGCCGTGGCAAAAAGCTCTACGACAAACGCGAGGACATGGCCAAACGTGACGTTCAGCGCGAAATCGATCGCGCGCTTAAGGAGCGTAATCGCTAAGGGTTGATATCCGGGCGGGCGGGGATGTTCATCCATTACTGTTGTCGTACTCCCGGTCTGCTCCTCGCAAGTTGCGGTGGAATAGTTCCTGTTTGTTGGGTATCCAGGCTTAAACAGGGACTTTTTCACCGCAACTGCGTGTGGCTCATTTTTCTTACCGTTCTGACACATATGTCTCATTGTGGGTATATACGTCTGCAAGGCTCAATTCCGAGTTAGGGGAGTGATCGTTTTGGATAAAGCTGCGTTCTTTACGATGCCGTGCGGGCTGTATGTGGTGAGTGCCGCGGCAGATGGATCGCGCGCCGGCTGTATTATCAACACCGCGGTGCAGGTGACGTCCACGCCGCCGCGCATTTCGGTTGCCGTGAACAAGGAAAATGTCACGTCTAGTGTTATCTCGTCTGCCAAGGCCTTTGCGCTGACCGTGATCGATCAGACGGCCGATATGCCCTACATTGGTAACTTTGGATTCCGTACCAGCAGCAACTATGACAAATTTGCCAAGTACGAGACGCGCGAGACCGCACTGGGCATGCCCTATGTTCCCGAGCATGCGGCGGCCTTGTTTAGCTGCCGTTTGATCGACACAGTGGATGTGGGCACGCATCTACTGTTTATCGGTGAGGTCGAGGATGCCGAGCGCCTGAGCGACGAGACGCCGCTCACCTACGATTACTACCATAAGGTCCTGAAGGGCAAGACGCCGCCCAAGGCGTCTTCGTACCAAGGGTAGAAATGCGGTAAAACCGCTTGCATTATATTATTAAGAATATATACTAATTAAGCAAAGTACATCAGCAGCCACGTTCGAGAGGAGAACATCATGGCCGAGGAAAAGAAGACGTACAAGTTCGTGTGCACCGTTTGCGGTTACGAGGTAGAGGTCGACACGCCCGAACTGCCCGAGGATTACGTGTGCCCGGTGTGTGGCGTCGGTCCCGATCAGTTTGAGCTCGTCGAGGAGTAGCTCGTAGACACACGACTTGCAGCAACATATAGCTCTGTCCAAGGGCCCCGGTCGAATTCTCGGCCGGGGCCCTTTTCCTCCGTCCCCAAGGGATCACGGCTGCTATTAGCCGATCCTGTCTGTTGTGAGTCCGGCCGACCTTTTGTCTTAACCTGCAACATCTAGCGGCTCAAAACGGGTCTTCCTGTTACAGAACGAGACAAACCAAAACCATCATTCTCAAAATCTCAATCTATAACATTTAGGCACGTAAACCCCCTCTACTTGTTACAGATCGAGACAAAAGGTTGGGGCTGAAGAAATATCTCGATCTGTAACATCTGGGCGCGGAAATTGGGTCCACTTGTTACAGATCGAGACAAACTGAAACTATCTCTCAGAAAATCTCAATCTGTAACATCTAAGGGCTCAAAACGGCCTCACGTGTTACAGATTGAGATGTTATATCTGGACAGTCACGCCATCCCATTACATTCCCGTTAGCAGCACGATGTCGAGAATCGTCACGATGACACCGATCCCTACGAGCAACGCGTTGAGCGGGCGCGAGTTGGCGTATTTGCCCATGACGCGGGGCGAGCTGGTGAGTCGTATGAGCACAAAGACCGTAATCGGCAGCTGAAGCGACAACAGTGCCTGACTCCAAATGAGACCCTCAAAAGGATTCGGGACGATCAGGCACGCCGCTACTGCGCCGACGAAACAGGCCGCCACTCCGATCGAGGAATGTCGGTCGTGGATGTCGTATTCCTCGTCGAATATGCCCGCGGTGATGGTGCCCGCCGCCATGCCCGCCGTCACGCTACTCGATATGCCCGCAAACAGCAGTGCCACCGCAAAGATGGTCGAGCTTGCCGGGCCCAGAATGGGGGAGAGCGTGGCCGCTGCGACAGCGAGGTCGTCTACGACAATGCCGTGCGCAAAGAAGGTCGTTGCGGCTAGGATGACCATGGCCGAGTTGATTGCCCAGCCCACACCCATCGAAAAGAGCGTGTCGAAGAGCTCGTAGTGCAGGCGTTCTTCGATAACCTGCTCGCCTTGGCCTTCGAAGTGCATGGATTGGATGACCTCGGAGTGCAGGAAGAGGTTGTGGGGCATAACGACCGCGCCTAGGACACTTACGATAATCGCGACTGAGCCGGTGGGCATACTGGGTGTGATCCAGCTTGTGGCGGCTTGCGGCCAGTCGACCTTGACCAGCAGAAGCTCGGCTAAAAACGAAAGTCCCACCACGCCCACGAAGGCGATGATCCAGCGTTCGGCGCGTTTGTAGGAGCTTGTCATGAGCATGGCAATCGATGCCGCCGCCACGATGATGCAGCCGGCACGTACGGGCAGGCCAAAGAGCATTTGAAGTGCGATCGCACCGCCCAGGACTTCGGCCATGGCGGTGGCGACCGTGGCTAGATACGCACTGCCGAGTATCGCACGCCCGACGAGGCGGGGCAGGTGGCGCGTCGTGGCCTCGGCAAGACACATGCCCGTGGCGATGCCCAAGT
Source organism: Collinsella sp. LCP21S3_A9 (assembly GCF_052118785.1). Taxonomy (NCBI): domain Bacteria; kingdom Bacillati; phylum Actinomycetota; class Coriobacteriia; order Coriobacteriales; family Coriobacteriaceae; genus Collinsella; species Collinsella sp. LCP21S3_A9. The sequence goes on from NZ_JBQKGN010000005.1 coordinate 112,829, forward strand.
GAGCCGCGTTGTGTTGCAGCATGATGAGCATGATCGTGGACAGCGTGACGATCCACAGCAGCGCGTAGCCAAACTGCGAGCCGGCGGCCATATTGGAGGCCCAATTGCCCGGGTCGATAAAGCCGACGGTCACGAGCAGCCCGGGGCCGATATGCCGTGCGATGTCGAGTCCGCCGTGGCCGCCGGTGCGCGGGGAGCCAAAGTGATGTTTGAGATGGTCGATCATGGTGCACTCCTGCGTGCCGTTTGTTTGACGCCGCAAAGGATACCCGTTTTAGGCTCAAAATTTGACCATGACTAACAAAATTGTTGTGATGGTAAAAGGGGGTTGCCGAAATGTCTTGATCTGTAACAACTAGGGATGGAAATTGGGCCTAGGTGTTACAGATCGAGACAGGAAGAAATGGTCCTATGGAAAATCTCGATCCGTAACAGCTGACCGCCAAAACCGGCCCCTCGTGTTACAGATTGAGACATTCGGAACCGTCTCTCGAGAACATCTCAATCTGTAACCGTTAGTCGTCGAAATTGGGTCTTCCTGTTACAGACTGAGATGTTTGAAGCGGTGAGCTTACAGGCCGAACCTGGGGCCCTTGTTGTTGCCCTTGAGGTCGGCGGTGTCCACTCGTAGGGCGTGCGTTACGCAATTGTTTCGAAACGGGCGGGAAACACAATGGGCCGGCGATGCTTCTAGTATGCCTATTCAACTGACTGTCTATATATCTAGGGGAGGATCGCGATGCAGGCAGATTCCGCTCAGCAGCAGGGCCTTTATCGCCCCGAATTCGACCACGATGCATGTGGCATCGGCGCGCTTGCCGATATCAACGGTGAGCGCCACCACCAGATTCTGGACGATGCGCTGTCCATTCTGGTCAACTTGGAGCACCGCGGTGGCACGGGACTCGAGAAGAATACCGGCGACGGCGCCGGCATCCTGTTCCAGGTTCCGCATCACTTTTTCCGCAAAGAGGCTCAAAAGTGCGGCCAGATTCTGCCAGCAGAGGGCGACTATGGCGTGGCCATGCTGTTCTTCCCGCAAGACGACAAGGGCGTAGAGGATGCCCGCCGCGTGTTTGAGGAAGGCTGTGCCGAGGCCGGCGTGCCGCTGCTCTTTTGGCGCGAGGTGCCGGTCGACCCTCACGATCTGGGCGAGACGGCCCGCGCCTGCATGCCCACCATCCTGCAGGCCTTCCTGGGCCGTCCGGACGACACGCCCGCCGGCGATGCCTTTGAGCGTCGCCTGTACGTGTGCCGCCGTACCATCGAAAAGAAGGCCGACGCCGAGTTTGCCCTGCGCGACAAGATCTTCTATGTGTGCTCCATGAGCTCGCGCACCATCGTGTACAAGGGCATGCTGGTCGCCACGCAGATGCGCCGCTTCTTTATCGATCTCAACGACGCCGCCGTCAAGACGGCCGTGGCGCTCGTCCACTCGCGCTACTCCACCAACACCACGCCTAGCTGGGAGCGCGCACATCCCAACCGCTTTATTATCCACAACGGCGAGATCAACACCCTCAAGGGCAACGTCAACTGGATTCGCGCCCGCGAACCTAACCTGTACAGCCCCGTGCTGCAGCATGATCTTGAGCGTGTGATGCCCATCATCAACCGTGAGGGTTCCGACTCCGCGATTCTGGATAATGTGCTCGAGTTTTTGGTCATGAACGGCCGTCCGCTCACGCGTGCCGCGTCCATGTTGCTGCCCGAGCCTTGGGACCACAACGACAACCTGAGCGAGGAGCGTCGCGCCTACGATGCCTACCAGTCCATGCTCATGGAGCCCTGGGACGGCCCGGCGGCCATCGCCTTTACCGACGGCCGTACGCTGGGTGCCGCCCTCGACCGCAACGGCCTGCGCCCGGCTCGCTACTACGTGACGCGCGACGGCCGCTTTATGCTGGCAAGCGAGGTGGGCACCATCGAGGTGCGCCCCGAGAATATCCTGACAAGCGGTTGTTTGGGACCGGGCCAGATGCTCGAGGTCGATTTTGCCCGCGGCCGTGTGATCTACAATGACGAGCTGCGCGCCCGCTATGCCAAGGAAAAGCCCTACCGCGATTGGATTGCCGAAGAGACGCTGACCGTTGACGCGCTCGACAAGCCCGCCGCGGCAACGCCCGCCGAGGATGCCGAGGTGCCTGCCGCCGTGCGTATGGCCAAGCTCGGCTACCACTGGGATGATGTTGACGAGGTCGTGCGCCCCATGGCCCAGCAGGGCAAGGCCCCGCTCGCCTCGATGGGTATCGATGCGCCGCTGGCCTGCCTGTCCAAGAAGACGCGCTCGTTCTTTGATTACTTCTATCAACTGTTCGCCCAGGTCACGAACCCGCCGATCGACGCCCTGCGCGAGCATATGGTCACCTCGACCACGCTCTACCTGGGCAACCACGGCAACCTGCTCGAGGACTCTCGTACGGCCTGCCAACTGGTGCGTCTGGAGCGCCCACTGCTGAGCGAGGAGGAGTTCGATCGCATTTGCGCGATTGACCGTGTTGGCTTTAAGACCCGCCGTTTCCGTGCCGTTTACCGCCGCGATGCCGGCGAGGGCGCGCTGCAGGCTGCGCTCAAGCAGCTTGCAGAGGACGTTGAGGCTGCGGTGCGCGACGGCGTGAACATCGTGGTGTTGAGCGATCGCGCCGGAGCGGACGAGGTACCCGTGCCGTCACTGCTCGCCGTGGGCTGCGTGCACAACCACCTGATCCGCGCCGGCGTGCGTACCTTTGCCGACATCGTGGTGGAGTGTGGCGACGCCGTGTCTCCGCACGACTTTGCGGCGCTGGTGGGCTACTCCGCGAGCGGCATCTATCCGTACAACGCGCATGCGTGCATTCGCGACTTGGCGGCGCACGGCGATCTGGACGTGACAGCCGAGCAGGGCATCGCCAACTACAATAAGGCTGCGACCGCCGGCATCGTTTCCATCATGTCCAAGATGGGCATCTCCACGGTGCAGAGCTACCATTCGGCGCAGATCTTCGAGGCCGTGGGCTTTACGCCGGAGTTCGTCAACGCGTACTTCGCCGGCACGGTGAGCCGTGTGGGCGGTATGGGTGTCGAGGATGTTGAGCGCGAACAAAACGAGCGCTACGACGCCGCGCTCGCAATCCTTAAGAGCCCGGCTCCCGATCAGCTGCCCACGCTGGGTCTGACCAAGTGGCGCCCGCTCGGCGGCGAGGATCACCTCATCGATCCGCAGACTGTCTACTTGCTTCAGACCGCCTGTCGTGAGGACAGCTACGACACCTTTAAGGAGTACAGCGCCCGCCTACACCGCACCGGCCGTGCCGTGCGTCTGCGTGACTTGCTCGACTTTAATGCCAACGGCCGCACGCCGGTTTCGCTCGACGAGGTGGAGCCCGCGCGCAACATCGTCCGCCGCTTTAACACCGGTGCCATGTCGTACGGTTCTATCAGCAAAGAGGCGCACGAGTGCATGGCCATCGCCATGAACCGCCTGCACGGACGCTCTAACTCGGGCGAGGGCGGCGAGGATCCGCGTCGCGAGACCCCGCTGGCTAACGGTGACTCCAAGAACTCCGCCATCAAGCAGGTGGCAAGTGCGCGCTTTGGCGTAACGAGCCGCTACCTGTGCAGCGCCTTCGAGATTCAGATCAAGATGGCCCAGGGCGCCAAGCCCGGCGAGGGTGGCCACCTGCCCGGCAAGAAGGTCTACCCCTGGATTGCCGAGGTCCGTCAGTCCACGCCCGGCATCGGCCTGATCTCGCCTCCGCCGCACCACGACATCTACTCCATCGAGGACCTGGCAGAGCTGATCTTTGATCTTAAGAACGCCAACCCCGGTGCGCGCGTGTCGGTCAAGCTGGTCAGCGAGGCCGGCGTCGGCACCATCGCCACCGGTGTGGCCAAGGGTGCCGCCGACAAGATCTTGATCAGCGGCCACAATGGCGGCTCGGGTGCCGCGGCGCGCGATTCCATTTGGCACGCCGGCCTGCCGCTGGAGCTCGGCCTTGCCGAGGCTCAGCAGACGTTGCTGCAAAACGGCCTGCGATCCCGCGTGGTGCTCGAGGCCGACGGCAAGCTCATGGACGGCACCGATGTTGCCGTTGCCTGCCTGCTGGGCGCCGAGGAGTTTGGCTTTGCGACCATGCCGCTCATCTCCATGGGCTGCCTCATGCAGCGCGACTGCCAGCAGGATACCTGCCCGGCCGGCATCGCCACGCAAAACTGTCGCCTGCGTCGCGGCTTCCGCGGCAAGCCCGAGCACGTTGAGCACTTTATGCTCTTTGTTGCCGAGCAGCTGCGTGAGGTCATGGCGAGCCTGGGCTTCCGCACCGTCGACGAGATGGTCGGCCATCCCGAGTGCCTGCGCCAGATCGAGGTACCGGGCAACCGCAAGGCCAACCTGCTTGATCTGTCGCCCGTGCTGGCGAGCGCGACCTGCGAGTTCGGTGCCCATATCCCGGGCGCCGACGGTCGCCACTTCCTGCCGCAGATGGCTGCGGACAGCGAGCTCGACAAGACGCTCGACTCCACATTGTTCGTGCCCTATACGGCCGATGCCCGTGCGCACCTGCGTCCGATTCGGTTCCGCGCCGATATCGCCAACGTCAACCGTTGCGTGGGCACCATCCTGGGCAATGCGGTGACCAAGGCGCATCCCGAGGGCCTGCCCGCCGGCTCCATCACCATCGATTGCGATGGTTCGGCCGGTCAGAGCTTTGGCGCCTTTCTGCCGCGCGGCATTACGCTCAACGTGTGCGGCGACGCCAACGACTACTTTGGCAAGGGCCTTTCGGGCGGCGAGGTGTCGGTGCGCCCCAACCCGCATGCGACCTACAAGTTCGACGAGAACATCATCGTGGGCAACGTGGCGTTCTTTGGCGCCACGAGCGGCCGCGGCTTTATTAACGGCCTGGCAGGCCAGCGCTTTGGCGTGCGTAACTCCGGTGCCACTGTGGTGGTCGAGGGCTGCGGCAACCATGGCTGCGAGTACATGACGGGCGGCCTGGCGCTCATCTTGGGCGAGGTCGGGCAGAACTTCGCCGCCGGTATGACGGGTGGCGTGGCCTATGTCTTTGACCAGTACGGCACGCTCGAAGCCCGTGTGAACCACGAGAGCGTGGAGCTCAAGGCCCCGACGGCTGTCGAGCTGGCGCAGATTCGCGCGCTTATCCAGGAGCACGTGGACGCGACGCAGAGCCCGCGCGGCATTAAGCTGCTCTACAGCTTCGACTCGATGAGCAAGCACTTTGTGAAGGTCATTCCGACCGAGTACGAGCGCGTGCTGGCGATTGTCGCTGCGGCCGAGGCCGTGGGCAAGACGCATGCGCAGGCCGAGGAGTTGGCGTTTGACATCGTGACCGGCCGCGCGAGCAACGCGGATGTCGCTCGCTTTGATGTCGCGGGCGGTGCTGCGCCCGTGGCTGTCAGCTCTGTTGCTTCGACCAAGAAGGAGGCGTAAGTGCCATGGGTAAGCCCGGTGCTTTTCTTGATATCGATCGCGTGACCCACGAGCTGCGCCCCGTGGAGGAGCGCAGCCGCGATTTCGATCCGCTGTATGTGGAGCTCGACGACGATGCGCGCCGCGCCCAGGCGAGCCGCTGCATGATGTGCGGCGTGGCGTTTTGCCAGATGGGTGCGAGCTTTGGCAAGGCGCGTCCGAGTGGCTGTCCGCTGCACAACCTGATTCCCGAGTGGAACGAGCTGGTGTATCGCGGTCGCTGGGACGAGGCGGCCGAGCGCCTGTCGCTCACCTCGCCCATGCCCGAGTTTACGAGCCGCGTGTGCCCGGCACTGTGCGAGGCTGCGTGCAACCTGGGTTCGGTCGACGGCCAGCCCACAACGATTCACGATAACGAGCGCGCGATCAGCGACCACGAATGGGCAAACGGCGGCCCACGTCGCTTTGAGCCGGCAGGGGAGGACGCACCCTCGGTCGCCGTGGTGGGCTCCGGCCCGGCTGGCCTGGTGGCTGCATGGGAACTTGCGCGTCGCGGTGCCCGCGTGACGGTGTTTGAGCGCGACGACCGCCCAGGCGGTCTGCTCATGTACGGCATTCCCAACATGAAGCTCGAGAAGTCCGTGGTCGAGCGCCGCGTGGCGCTCATGCGCGAGCTGGGCATTGTCTTTGAGCTGGGTACTGACGTTACGAACCCTGCGGTGGCGGCCAAGCTCAATGGTTTTGACGCCGTTGTGGTGGCTGCCGGTGCTCGTACGCCCCGCGGTCTTTTGGCTACGAATGTGGATGCCCCGGGCGTGGTGTATGCCGTGGACTACCTGACGGCTTCGACCGTGTCGGTGCTCGATGGCGGTGAGCCCGCGGTGAACGCGCGCGGCCTGGACGTTGTAGTCATTGGCGGCGGCGATACCGGCAACGACTGCGTGGGTACCGCGGTGCGCCAGGGTGCACGCAGTGTGCGTCAGTTTGAGTTCTTGCCGGCTGCGCCCGATAAGCGTGCGGCGAGCAATCCCTGGCCGCAGTGGCCCAACGTTAAGAAGACCGACTACGGTCAGCAGGAGGCTATCGCTGCCATGGGCGGCGAGATGCGTGCTTGGGGCGTGGATACGCTCGAGGTATTGCTGGACAAGAAGGGCGCGGCCGCGGGCCTGCGCGTGGTCGATCTGGACTGGTCGGCCGGCAAGCCCGAACGCATTGCGGGCTCCGAGCACGAGGTGCCGGCCCAGCTGGTGCTGATCGCCTGTGGCTTTACGGGTCCGGAGCACGGCGTGTTCGACGCTGTTGACGTGCCTATTGGCACGGCGGGCCGTCCGTTGCCCGTGATGGCCTCCGAGGACTCGCATCTTGCGGCTCGCGTGGATGGCGTTGCCGCGGATGCCGCGCCGGTGTATGTGGCCGGCGATGCCCGCAACGGCAGCTCGCTCGTGATGAGTGCCATGGCCGATGCCCTCGCCTGCGCAGCCGAGGTCGCCGAGGCGCTGGGGCTGTAAGACAATCACGGAGTTACTCAACAATCGAATCGGCAAGGGCTGTCCCCAACGGCCGGCATATAAGGAACGTCCCCAAGTGCCGGCAGCTGGGGACGTTCCTTATATGCCGGCATCCGGGGACACTCCTTGCGGGTTTGCGAGCGTTTTGCTCGTTTGCCGACGTTTGGCTGCCTACCCGTTGGCGTTTGCGCTCGTTGCGCTCTGCTGTTTATGTGGCGGCTTTAGTTGTTTGCGGACAGCGGCGCGGGTGATTCGTCTAGTTCTACCCGCGATTTTGTGGCAATTTGCATAATCTGCAAGTATCCCGTCAAGTGCTTGGTCAGCATCTGGTTTGCAGCCCGATGCCCATTTTGCCCGTGATGGCGGCGACCACCCGCCCTCCTCGTAAGCTCAAATTGAGGTTTATCAGTTTGAGGAGGATGCCATGGCTGATCATGTTTTGGACCGGGGACGTCTGGCCGAGGCCGTCGGTGACGATATTGCCGGCATGGCCCAGTTTTGGATGCTGCGCAAGTTTCAGTTTTTGGAGGCGGCGCGTACACAGTTCGAAGTGATAGTCGATCCATGGCTCAGCTATTGCGAGGAGCCCTCGCAAAATGAAATCATGGCCTATAACATGGCATTTACCGATTGGCTGCTGTTCGAGCGTCCCTATTACCATGGCAAGACGCTGCTTGAGCTGTATGTTGACGAGCCGCCGGCGTCGCTTTCGCCCGTCTCGCTCAGACGACTCGAGCAGGTGCGCGACACGCACTATTTTTCGCGCTTTGGCATTTTGGATAAGGATCCCGCGACCGGCATGGTCGCGCTGCGTGACACGCGTACCGACCGTCGCTTTGACGTCTACGATCCGCATATCGTGCAAAAGGAGCACTGGCGCGATGGCGCGATTGCAGTGCGCCTCGCGTGCGTCGACGATGTCTGGCTGACGGCGGGGCAGCTCTACCTCTACGACATTGCGCGCCTGAGCGACACGGCGGTCGACGGGCCTGGCGCCGTGCATCCTGAGGACCTAGAAGATGGCTTCGATACCTCGTGTATCAGCTTCTTCTTACGGCTGGTTCGCGACATCATGGGTGCCCAGGGGCGCTACGTAAAGTCACTCAACATCTACGAACAGGAATGGGAGTAGGGGATGGGCATCTGCCGCCTGCCTTGCCTTCTGCCTTTATATCTCGATCTGTAACGTTTAGGGACAAAAAACCGGTCTACCCGTTACAGATCGAGACGACTGCTTGGGCGTTGCTGGTTTGTCTAAATCTGTAACGTTTAGGGGTCTGGAGAACGTCTAACTGTTACAGATTGAGACGTTTGGCACCCGGCAGGGGGGATGTCTCGATCTGTAACATCTGCAGGCCAGAACTCGATCCAACTGTTACAGATTGAGACGTTTGGCGCCTATCTGGGGAAATGTCTCAACCTGTAACATCTACAGGCCAAAATTCGACCTAACTGTTACAGATCGAGACAAAGGTTGGGCGCGGTGCCGAACAATCTAAATCTGTAACAACTAGAGGCTCAAAGACTGTCTTCCTGTTACAGATCAAGACATTTGTCAGCGGAGGCAACGGTGACGATGGTCCATTTGTCTGACGTGGTGGTGATGAAAGTGTCTAATACCGTTTTCAAACACAAACATGCAACACGTAGCACCTTGGCGCGGAATAGGATGCTTGCCAGACTCACGGAGGTGGCTGAACAAGGCGTGCTGCTTGCGACGCACGATAATGCCGAGCTCATGTGGCTGCGGCGCCATGTGGGCACAGACGATATTGCGGAGCCCGAATCGCACCTATTCTGTTTTCAGCATGAATGGGATGCGTTGACGCCGCCGGAGCGGGCTCGGCGGACCATCAAGGGGCTTGCGGAGTTTCATCCCGATTGGGCGTTTTGGGGGTATGACGCCGCGCTGATATGGGGTCTGGAGGTGCCGAATGATCTGCTCGGGCCGCGTTACTTGGTCAAGACGGGTTGTTCGGTGGCGTTGAGTACGGGATATAGGCTGCTGCGTCCGCAGGCGGCGGGTGCGCTTGAGCGCGTCGACGGCGTGCGAGTGACGCCGTTTTGGCGCACGGTGGAGGATTGTCTGCTGCGTGTGCCGTTTTCATATGGTCTGGCGATTGCCGATTCTGCGCTGCGGGCGAAGGGCATATCGCGCGACGACCTCTGCGAACGGCTCCAGGCCGATTGCGAGGGCAGACGCGGGTATCGCAGAGCTCAGGTGATTGCGTCGCATGCGGACGGGCTGTCCGAAAATGGTGGCGAGTCTCGGTTCCGAGCGTTCTTTATTGCATACGGTTTTCCGGTGCCAGAGTTGCAGGTGGAGTTTTGCGATCCGCTCGATTCGAGCCAGGTGTTTCGGGTCGATTATTTCTGGAGGCTCGAGGACGGGACGTGCGTGATTGGCGAGCTCGACGGAAGAGGAAAGTATACCCTGCAGGATGGTGGGGACCGGGAGTCGGTCGACCCGTTCGTAGCAGAGCGTCAGCGAGAATCTCATCTGACATTGCTCGGGCACAAGGTGCTGAGGTTCACGTTTGATGAACTTAAGAACCCGGGGAAGCTGGCTGAAAAGATGAGGCTGGCGGGTATTTCGCAGCGGGCCGATTTGGCTGAGGGATGGAAGCGTCAGTGGTATGGGCGCTGAGGGATACGACTAACGCGGATGTGGTTGTTCCTGTCGAGTTTGTCTCGATCTGTAACATCTGGCTGCTAAAACCTGGTCTACCTGTTACAAATCAAGACGTTTTGCTGGAACGGCCGGAGCATTGCCGTGCTGTCTCCGTTTGCCCTCACAGCTCTCTCGTCCCTCCGCTAACCGATATGTTCGACTTTAGTTTGCTGCATTAGGTGATAATGGACAAATGTTCAAGTTAATCGTGAGGGAGGAGCTCGATATGGCGTCTGCCGATCGTTCCACGTTGTTTATCAATGCGACCGTCCTGGATGGTTCGGAGCATATGGAGCCGCAGCCCGACATGGCCGTGGCCGTTGAGCGCGGTGTCATCACGTGGATGGGGCCGAGCGCTGTTGCGCAGGCGCCTGCAGGTGCCGAGGTCCTCGACCTGGCCGGGGCGTATCTCATGCCGGGCCTCATCAATATGCATGTGCATCTGTGCGGCTCGGGCAAGCCGGTTTCGGCGGGCGATGCGGGCGCGCTGATGAAAAAGCTCGATAATCCCGTGGGGCGCGCTATCGTGCGCCATATTCTTAAGGGCAGCGTCCAACAGCAGCTGGCAAGCGGCGTGACCACGGTGCGCGGCGCGGGCGACCCGCTGTTTGCCGATCTGGCCGTGCGCGATGCTATCGACGCCGGCAAGTATCAGGGTCCGCGTTTGGTGGCGCCGGGAACGGGCGTCACGGTGCCGGGTGGCCACGGCGCGGGCTTGTTCGCCCAGGTGGCCAACAGTCCCTCCGAGGCGGCCGAACAGGTGCGCGACCTGTATGCGCGCGGTGCCGACGTCATTAAATTGTTCGTAACGGGCGGCGTGTTCGATGCGACCGAGGTGGGCGAGCCGGGCGTGCTGCGTATGCCGGTGGAGGTTGCCGCGGCGGCGTGCAAGGCAGCGCACGATATGGGCCTTCCGGTTATGGCTCATGTCGAGAGCACCGAGGGCGTGAAGGCCGCGCTCGAGGCCGGCGTCGATACGATCGAGCACGGCGCTCCGTTGACGCCCGAGATCCTGGAGCTGTACCGCGGCGCCGCGGGAACTCAGCTCGAGGGGCGTGCGCCGAGTGTGACCTGCACGATCAGCCCCGCACTGCCGTTTGTGCTGCTCGATCCGGAAAAGACTCATTCGACTGACACGCAAAAGAAGAACGGCGATATCGTGTGCTCGGGCATTATCGAGAGCGCTCGTGCGGCGCTGGAAGCCGGTATCAAGGTAGGTTTGGGTACGGATTCGAGCTGCCCGTTCGTGACCCAGTACGACATGTGGCGCGAGGTGGCCTATTTTGCCAAGTACGTGGGCGTGAGCAATGCGTTTGCGCTGCATACGGCTACGCAGGTCAATGCTGAGCTGCTGGGGCTGGGTGGCGAGACCGGTGCGATCGAGTGCGGCAAGGCTGCCGATATCCTGGTGACGCGCGAGAACCCGCTCGATGACCTGTGCGCTCTGCGCGAGCCGATGCACGTGATGTGTCGTGGCGATCTGGTGCGCAAACTCAAGGTGAGGCGTATTCCCGAGGTGGACGCCGAGCTCGACACGATTATGGCCATGCCAGCCGAGGCGCTTGCCGAGGAGCTTGCCCGCGACGGCGTGGCGTAGGCGTGACGGGGGCGGGCCCTTTGTCGCATTTAAAAAAGCCGAGGTCCCAGTGCGAGGCCTCGGCTTTTATTTTGTCCTGCGGTATGGCGGCTACGAGCGCGTCTCCATCTTGGCGTGGCACTTGGGGCAGGTGACGCGGATCTTGCCTTTGCCCTTGGGAACGGAGAGCATCTGGCCGCAGTTGGGGCACTTGAGGTATGCCGTGGTCTTGCGACCTTTCCACATCTTCTTGGCCGTGCGCTTGGCACGCTCAAAGTCTTCCTTACTGGTGCCGGCCGCGCGTGAGGTGCTGGCCGCTGCAGCGCCGCCACCCAAGCTGGCGACAAACTTGCCCAAGCCGGGGACCTTAGCCGAGCCGGCGACAAAGGCCTCGTTCTCCTTGCGACGTGCGTCGATGTTTTTGGACAGGCCGCGCAGCACGCCGATCACGATGACGGCGATGGCGATCCAACTGAGCCACTGGACGCGGGCCATCGATCCGATCATCGCGATGACGATGCCCGCAAAACCCATCACAATGGTGAGCTCGTCGGCGCCATTGCGGCCCTTCATAAAGTCATTCATGCAAATTGCCTTTCATTCGATATGCCGCACGCCTTTATACCCGATTTAGAGCAAGGGGGACAGGTTAATCTGCACCAATGTGGTGCAAACATACCTGTCCTCGGAACATCAAGACGGTGCAAAGTGGTTTGTCCCCAATGCGCCGATTACTTAGAGAGCTTGTCGACGACGCGTTCGATCTCGGCGAGCTTCGCGGCTTTGAGGTCTTCGTCGCCCGATTCGATTGCCGAAGTCACGCAGCCCTCGATATGCGCCTTGAGCACGTCGGCGTTAATGCGCGCGAGGAGTGCCTGTGTGGCCATGAGCTGCGTGGAAATATCGACGCAGTAGCGGTCCTCCTCGACCATCCGCAGGATGCCGTCGATCTGGCCGCGCGCCGTCTTGAGCATACGGTTCACCGATTTGTGGTCTGCCATCATGGCGGGTCCTCGTTTCTGGTCGATGGGGTCGAATGCTTCTGGTAGCTGCTAGGCTGCGGTCACGGACAGGGCGTGGAACTTCTCGCCGGCGCTCTCGACGGCGGCAGCGAGCTGCTCGGCGGCCACGGTGTCGGCGCACTCCACCTGTACCGTCTGAGTCTCGTGATCGGCATCGGCGTCGGTCACGCCGGCAACGTTGAGCAGTGCCGTCTCGACAGTAGCGTCGCAGTGGCCACACATAAGGCCGGAAGTCTTAATTGTGTATCGCATGGGTATTCCTCTCTGTTGTGTCGGCTTTCCCAGGCACCCGATCTTGACCTTCAAGCCGTCGCTCGCGTACCAAAGTACGCGTCGCTCCTCTTTCAGGTCAATCTCGGGCACCTGGAAAACCCGTTCTAAATGGACGTGATGGTGAGCCTATTTTGCCACTTTAGGCTTAAAGGATTTCAGGCGCAGAGCATTGGACACGACGCACACGCTCGACAGGCTCATGGCTGCGGCGCCAAACATCGGCGAGAGCTGCCAGCCGGTGAGGGGGAAGAACACGCCCGCAGCGAGCGGAATGCCGATGCCGTTGTAGAACAGCGCCCAGAACAGGTCTTGCTTGATGTTGCGAATCGTGGCGCGCGAAAGCTCGATGGCGCGAGCGACGTCCATGAGATCGCTGCGCATGAGTACCACATCTGCCCCTTCCTTGGCGATGTCGGCGCCGGTGCCGATAGCAAGGCCCACGTCGGCGCGCGCCAGGGCAGGGGAGTCGTTGATGCCGTCGCCCACCATGGCGACCTTGCCGCCCGCATCCTGCAGTTCGCGCACGTGGCGTTCCTTGTCGGCGGGAAGCACGTCGGCAATGACCTGCTTGCTGCTCAGTCCTACGCGGCGGGCGATTGCTTCGGCCGTCACACGGTTGTCGCCGGTGAGCATGCGCACGTCGACGACGAGCGAACGCATCGCAGCGATGGCCTCGGCGCTCGTCTCCTTGACCTCGTCAGCTACGGCAATGGTGCCGACAAGATCGCCGTTCTTGGCAAAGAACAACGGTGTCTTGCCCTCGACGGCGAATCGCTCGGCAAGACCGGCGGGCACCTCCGCGCCCAGCTCGTTCATCAGACGCACGTTGCCGGCTGCGATGATATTCTGCCCCTCGCGCGCCGTAACGCCTCGTCCAGGCACGGCGGCAAAGTCCTCGACCATGCGCGCCACGATTCCGCGCGCCTCGCACTCGGTCATAATCGCCTCGGCCAGCGGATGCTCGCTCGAGCGCTCCAGCGCGGCAGCGAGCTTCAGTAACGCCTTTTCACTCATGGCGGGCGAGCCGTCGGCGCGCGTGGCTACCACAATATCGGTCACGGCAGGTTTGCCGCGGGTGACCGTACCCGTCTTATCGAGCACCACGGTACCCACACCGCGCAGGTTCTCCAGCGCCTCGGCGCTCTTAAACAGAATGCCCATCTCGGCGCCCTTGCCGGTGCCTACCATAATGGCGACGGGCGTGGCTAGGCCGAGCGCGCAGGGACAACTGATCACGAGCACGGCCACGGCGGAGGTAAGTGCCTCGTTTATGCTGCCGGTCAGTGCCATCCACACCGCAAAGGTCACGGCCGAGATCACGAACACCACGGGCACGAACACGCCGGCGACCTTGTCGGCCATGCGGGCGATGGGCGCCTTGGTGGCGTTGGCATCCTCGACGAGCTGGATAATCTTGGCGAGTGATGTCTCGGCACCAACCCGCGTGGCGCGGAAGGTAAACGAGCCGGTGCGGTTGACGGTGGCGGCGTTGACGGTGTCGCCGGCGGTCTTTTCCACGGGGATTGACTCGCCGGTGAGCGCACTCTCGTCCACGGCCGAGCTACCCTCGAGCACCACGCCATCGACGGGGATTGACTCGCCGGGGTGCACGCGCAGGACCTGGCCGGGAAGGATGCTATCGACGTCGACGGTGGTTTCGCTGCCGTCGTCGGCAACGACGGTCGCGGTTTTAGGCGCCAGATCGATGAGCGCCTCGATGGCGCCGCCGGTTTTGGACTTACTGCGCGTCTCGAGGTATTTGCCCACGGTGACGAGCGACAGGATCGTGCCCGCGCTCTCAAAATACAGATTGTCCATGCCTGTCATCATGGCCTCGTGCACCTGAGCTGTGGCCAGCTGGTCGGCCATGATGAACATGGCATAGAGCGACCAGGCAATGGAAGCGGTGGCGCCCACGGCGATGAGGGCATCCATGGTGGGTGCGCCGTGCGCGAGCGATTTAAACCCGTTGATAAAGTACGCGTCGTTGACGTAGACGATGGGGATGAGCAGAACGAGCTCGGTGAGGGCGAGCGTCATGCTGTGGATATGGTCGGTGAAAATGCCGGGCAGTGGCCAGCCGAGCATGTGTCCCATGCCTATGTAGAACAGTGGGATGAGGAAGACGATCGAGACGATGAGGCGGGTGCGCATGGCAGAGGCGGCGGCCTCCAGCTTTTTGGTGGGCGACTCCATATGGGCGGCGTCAGACCTGACTTGCGCGCTGCCGTTTGAGCCGGCGGCACCGGTGCCCGTGCTGACGGGTGAGGCCGAGTAGCCCGCGCGGTCGACGGCGGTGCAGATATCGTCGGGGGAGACCTGCGCGGGGTCGTAGTCGACCATCATGGAACCGGCAAGTAGGTTGACCGCGACGCTTTGGACGCCGTCGAGCTTGCTCACGGCGCGGTCCACGTGCGCCTGGCAGGCGGCGCATGTCATGCCGCCTACGTCGAACTTATCTTGAGCCATGGCTTCTCCTTTCTGTGGTTCGGTGTTGGAATTGTTAACCTCTCGATACTATACACCCATACCCCCTGGGGGTGTATGGCAAAAGTTGAAATGCATGACTTTTCATTACAGATGAGGGTGGTTGCTCAATCGGTGGCCGCCTCTGCCAAACATCTCAATCTGTAACGTCTGGACCGGTTTTTGAACCATAGCTGTTACAGATTTAGACAAACATTTCAGCCGAAAACTAACGTCTCGATCTGTAACATTTAGACCCGGTTTTACCGAGTATTTGTTACAGATCAAGACAAACAGCTGGCAGGAAACTCAATGTCTCAATCTGTAACGTCTGGCGGAAAATATAACCTCTAACTGTTACAGATCGAGACGGACCGTCCGCGGTCAACTCAAATGTCTTGATCTGTAACATCTAGAGAGGTTTTTGACCCCTTACTGTTACAGATTGAGATGTTGTCTCGCGGGGCTGGGGTTTTGTCTCGATCTGTAACAACTAGACCGGTTTTGGGCTCTAACTGTTACAGATTAAGACGATTACCGGGGTGGGGTCCCGTCACGGCAAGACGCCCGCTGCCTAGATGCAGAATCCGGGAATCACGCAGGTTCGCTTGTTTGGCTTTTCCGCAGGCGTTGCGTACATAAAGACGTCGCCGTCGTGTCCCACGCGGTTCATATAGAGTGTGCCTTCGCTCTCCGATGTGTCGGGGCTCGCCGTTCGTTCCCACCAACAGGTGTTCTTGCCCTTCCACTGGCGGACCATCGTCTCGTTCGTGGAATACGGGCTCACCTTGAGCTCGCGGAAGAGCTGATACTCCTTGCCCTCGCCGTTGTAGATGTCTGCCAGGTAGTGATAGTCCTCGGCAAACGAATCGGGCGGTTGCGTACCGCACAACTCGACCATGGCGGGCAGCCAAAGGGTTGCGGGCAACTCGCTCAGACACGATGCGCTTCTGGCAGCGCCAACGTTATTCGAGATCTTTTTGACAGATTTAATGAGTGCGCGCAACTCGTTGGGCAGCAGCTTAAGGCCATCGTTATCGAGCCATTCCCGCAGCTCGCAATCTGCCCAGCCGGCGCTCAACGGTTGGGCCGCGGCATCGCGCTCGGCAATGCCGGCATCGAACATAAACGTCAGTCCGGCCTTGCCCGTCCCGTCTAGAAGCTCGTCGTGGCGGATGCCCACGAGTTGTGCGCCGACCTCCAGCCCGTTGGTGAGCGTGACGCGCTTGGTGCATGGATAGGGGATATGACCGTCATCGTCGAGCAGATGATAGCGCTTGGCGATCTCGCGTGCCTCATTACGCGTCTCTGCAGCCTTGATCTTAAGCGAAATCTCCTGCAGCTGGTCCCAGGTGTAGTCGTTAAGGGAGCTGCGGATGCCGTCGAGGTAGTCGGGAATGCCAAAGCCGTGAGTGGCGGCTCCAATGGCGCCGAGTCCCACGACGGCAGCGGCGACGCCGCCGATAATAAACCGGCGGCGGGTCATGGCATCGCGACGGGCCTGCTCCAAAAGCGCTCGGGCGCGTTCACCGGCGACGTCGACCTTAAGGTGCGTGCCAGAATCGATATCAATCGCGGCCTCGTCTCCTGCGCCTTCGCGGCCCTCGGATTCGGCATCGGTGAAGTATGCCGAGAGCACCTCGAGCATCTGCTGCTCGGTAGGACGATCGCACTGCTCGACTGAAATGCCTTTCATGATGATCTGGACGAGCGCTTCGTCGTCATTGCATCGCGGCTCGAGCGGCGCCGGCTTGGTCTTGGTCTTTATGAGGTAGAACGAGCCCGTTGCCGCGGCACCCGTCGACTCCACATCGAACGGTTTACGACCGCTGTAGAGCTGGTACAGAATGCTCGATAGTGCATAGACGTCGATGGCGGGCGAGCGGCGAAGGGCCGCGATGCCTTCGATATCCTGCGTGAGCATCTCGGGCGCGGCGTATGCGGGTGTGGCAAAGCGCCAGATGTCGGCGCGCCGGGTGATCGTGTCGTCGCCGAGGGCCATGGTCGCGGAGCCCATGTCGATGAGGCAGGGGTCAAAGGAGCAATCGGCGATCTGCTGCTCGAGCGTTCGACTGGTGGTACGGAACATGATATTGGCGGGCGACAGATCGCGATGGACGACCGGATTTACGAGTCCCTGGGTCATCAGGAGTGCGCGAAGCACGGCGTTTCCAACGGCGGCCACCATCTGGGTGGTTAGCCCGCCCGAGGCATCGTGCGGAAGCAAGGGCAGCGCCTGCTTGAGCGAGGTGCCCTTGACCCACTCCATGAGGATGAGCGGGTCGTCCTCGCACGATCCATAGCCATAGACGCGCGGAAATCCGCGCAGGTGCGAGACGGTGCACAGATGACGGTACTCCTCGAACAACGCGGCGGTGTTGGTCAGGTGCGCAGCCGCTTGCTCGGCGGAGCGATCGGGTGTTTGGTCAGAAAGGATGGCGTTGTCCTTGAGCAGCTTGACGGCAAAGACCTCGCCGCTTGTGTTGGTCGCGCGAAGCACGTGTCCGATATTGCCGCCGTCGCGGTATGCCGTCTGAAGAATAAGCGTCATAAACCGGCGCTTGGCGTCGTCCTCGGCGCTGGGGTCGACCGCCACAGCGGTATCGAACGTGTCGAGACGGATGAGTTTGTCGCCAGGGGCGGTGTTGGTGGTATCCAAGGCGTTCCTTCGTTTGATGGGGCCGCGTGCTCACACCGAGAACGCGATTATCGATTAAAGCCCATGATAGACGTGTTTGCCGATAAGCTGACTCGTATTGCTATTTATAGTGCAGCGTGCAACGTAAATGATATAAGACGAGTGACACCTGTTTTCCCACGTCTCTACGCGCTAGTCCACAATAACGAGAAACGTTGTATAGAGACCCAAATGAAGCCTGTCGCTGTTGGCGATTTCCACAGGGGGATAGACTTTGCCGGGCTCTCGTTGGTCGCGGGGCGGCTCGATTACGATATCGCCGTCGCCTGCACCCGATTCGAGCACCGTGCCGTTGGTCGATCCAAGGCCCTGGGCGTACCAGTGCTCACCCTCAAGCCAAATGCGAAGATGCTCGCGCGATGCGTCGGCGCCCACATCGGTGATGCTGGGCGAGGTTTTGGGCAGAGAACCAATCACGGTGCCGCGCGGATCGCGTGTGAGTGGATGGATTTGCATGTCGACGCAGTTGTCGGCATGTGTCCTGAGCAGACCGAGGTTGGGGGCGACGGTGCGCGGCTGCTCCAGACTGCCCATAAAGCCACGTCCGACGGTAGTTTCGGTGGTGCCAAAGTGCCCGCCCGTCTTGCTGTCGCAAAAGCGCTCGACGGTGGCCACGCCTTGAACGGGATCGGCAAGTGCTCCCGTTGCCACAAAGAGCATCAGGAAGAGCGTGCTTTTTTCGCGGGGGCTGTGGTCATCGGAGCTGTTGATACGCCCCAAGGCATTGGCGTAGAGGCGGTCGTCGAGATCATACTCGGCGAGAATCGACATCATGCCTTGGGCCGCCGGGCCGCTGTAATGCTCGGATATTTTCTGATAGGCGCGATCGCCTCCGCCGAGCTTGTTGCTGATGGCGGCGGCAAGGTTGAGCGTGGAGACGGTAAGGTCATTGTAGATACCTGGCGCGCACTGAGCGGGCTCGCGGTGGACGATGTAGCGAGTGAGGTACGAGCGGTTGGTAGAGCATTTGTCGAGCAGGGTGCTGCCCGCATACGAATTGCCGTTGATGAGCATTCGCGCAATCTCGAGATGCTTGAGACCGCCGAACGATCGGATGTCGTTGTAGAGGATCGAGCACGGTGTTTCCGCCGCCACGGCTGCCTCCCCAGATAACTTTAATGACGTACTGCAAACATGTTAGGAAAAGGCTACGCTCAAAGCGTACCGACTCGAAAAATGTTGCGCAACGCTTTGCATAACTATCGAGACATTATAGGGCATATACGCCAAGTTGCAGGATGGCTGCAAGCGACACATTTTGAGAGGTTGTGCCCTATGGAATGCCCTTATTGCGGTGCATTATTGCCCGATGACGCTAGTTTTTGCCCTGAGTGTGGATCGCCTCTTGCCGCGCCCTCGTCGACTGCGCCCGTTCCCGAAGATCCCTATACTACGCCCCAGACCGTGTCACAGAGCCCTGCCTTTTCTTGGCGCGACGGCGAGGCCGCTACGGCGGCAACGGTGGAGTTACCTAAGGCGGATGCTGCTTCGAAAGCAGACGAGCAGCCGGTGGCGGCACCCGGCGCGTCTGAGCCCGCTGTGCCCGAATCCGATTCGGACGCCACGCGTGTAGTCGATCCCTTGTCAGACTTTGGCACTACGATCGAGGACGTGGAAACTGAGCCTGCCTGCCATGCCGATTTTGGTTCTACGCCGCTCAGTGAGGAAGAGCAGCTCGAACAGGACCGCGAGAGCCTCAAGACGGCCAAGGCCGAGTACAAGCTGGCACGCAAGCGCCTGGGCAAGTCGTATGCGCCCGCCATCGCCGCCGGCGTTATTGTCGTTGCCGCCTTGTGCGCGGGAACCGGCTGGGCGGGCTACTCATATGGTTTGGCCCATCCGCAAAATACGGAGCAGATTCAAAAGCTCAAGAGGCAGCTTGAATCTTCCAAGGACGAACTCACAAAAACGCAAGACGAGCTCGATCAGGCAAAGTCCGACCTCAAGGATGCTAAGGCGGAGCTCAAGGCCACAAGCAAGAACGGCGAGGACGCTAGCTCCGATGCCGAGGACTCCTCCACGACGGGCAATGCGACCTCGTCGACCACCACGACCTCTGGTAGCACAGCGAAGCTCAATATCGATAAACCCACGAGCTTTGCCAACACCACGTGGCGCGGAGCACTTAAGGAGACGGGCAACTCTTGGGGCCATACTTGCTACGGCGCGAGCAAAAACGACCTTGTGATTGTGTTTAAGAGCATCAGCGATTCCGGCGAAGTGGTTGCAGACATCTCGGCCACGCTGCATGCCCACGATACCTACAACGCCGAAAAAACCGTCGCCCAATCCGATGGTGACGACTATCGCACCTACACGGACGTCACCGGTACGTTTGTTAGAAACAAGGGTTTTGAGTTCTCGCTTCCCGTCGAGGAGGAGGACTGTGACCTTACGGTTAAGGGTGTTCCTAAAAAGAAGTATGGCAAGTACTACCTGAATACCACAGTCGAATCGGGAGACGGCGCCGTTACCATGGGAACGCGCATCACGGATTCCTTTGAGCTTTTGATTTCCTAGTACCTCGTATTGTCAGCGTGCGATGCATGGCGGCGGGGGGGGGGGGGGGGGGGGGGGGGGGGGGGGGGGGGGGGGGGGGGGGGGGGGGGGGGGGGGGGGGGGGGG